>NZ_JAFCUI010000007.1:0-146013 GCF_049896445.1 Acinetobacter sp. TWP2-2-3 | reverse complement strand
ATGGGGCTTTCTTCCAGGACGAAGTCGAAGAGCGCAAGATCATGGCGGTGCCGATGGTATTCCAGGACAACCAGCATATCGGTCAGGGTCGTATGACGCTGGAAGAAATCATTGCCAAGCTGGATAGCAATGCAGCCGCGAAAGATGCGGAAAAGCTGAATGCCAAAGATGCCTTTGATGTCCTGGTGATCGGTGGTGGTCCTGCAGGGAATACTTCAGCCATCTATGCAGCACGTAAAGGCATTAAAACCGGGATCGTGGCTGAACGCATGGGCGGTCAGGTCATGGATACCATGGACATTGAAAACTTTACGTCTGTACAGAAAACTCAAGGTCCGAAGTTTGCAGCGGAAATGGAAGCCCACGTGCGTGAATACGGGGTCGACATCATGAACCTGCAACGCGTGTCTAACATCAAAGGTGCGGATGAAACGGCCAACGGTCTGGTTGAAGTGACCTTGGAAAACGGGGCAAAACTTGAATCAAAAACCGTGATTCTGTCGACCGGTGCACGCTGGAGAGAGATGAATGTTCCAGGTGAGCAGGAATACAAAACCCGTGGTGTAGCCTACTGCCCGCACTGTGATGGTCCACTGTTCAAAGGCAAACGTGTTGCTGTGATTGGTGGCGGTAACTCAGGTGTTGAAGCCGCGATTGACCTGGCAGGGATTGTAGAACATGTCACGCTGGTGGAATTTGATACTAAGTTGCGTGCGGATCAGGTGCTGCAAGACAAACTCAACAGTTTGCCAAACACTACGGTGATCAAGAATGCCCTCTCGACTGAAGTACTGGGCGATGGCTCACAGGTGACCGGCCTGAAATATAAAGACCGTGCCACCGATGAAGAGCATGTGGTTGAGCTGGCGGGGATCTTCGTGCAAATCGGTTTGTTGCCAAATACGGACTTCCTGAAAGAAACCCCAGTTGAGCTGACCAACCGTGGCGAGATTGTGATTAATGACCGCAACGAAACCAATGTGAAAGGCGTATTTGCTGCAGGTGACTGTACCACTGTACCCTACAAGCAGATCATCATCGCGACCGGTGAAGGTGCCAAGGCGTCATTGTCTGCTTTTGATTACATTATCCGTTCTGGGCAGTAAGTTTTAGACTAGCTCAAATAAAGCCCGTTTGATGCGGGCTTTATTTTTAATTGATTTTGTCATTATCTTTTTAGATTCAACTATATTTTCAAATAATGAATCATTTAATCATTTTCTTGATATGATCTTAGTCATGTAATTAATTTTTATCCTATATAGATACTATGTAATTGTCAGCAATCTCGTCTTGCCAGCCCAGAAAAGCTCTCCTATGATAGAGCAACAAATCATCTTTCATGATCGAAGAATAAAAAGGATAACATCCTGGGAGAAGAAAAATGCAGTATCAATATCATTGTGCCTGCTGTGAAAAAGTAGTCGACTCTACAGAAAAATCATGCTCAAACTGCGGCTCACATCATATTCGCAGCCCTTTTGGTTTCTGGATTTTATGTCTAATCGCCTGTCTCGTTACAGCTATCGTATTTAAAGTGGTGCACTTGTATGTACAGTCCCAACAAGAAGTACCGGCACAACACTCGCTATTGGATGTTTTAAAAGAAGAAGATAAAAGACTTCGCTAAATTTATTCATCTGACAGTAAAGACCTGTTGGTTCAAACAGGTCTTTTTATTAATCTTGAATAATTCAAATAGCGATGCGGAAAATAGCCTCATGAAATCCAGATTTGATTTACAATAGCTGTGGATTTGAATGAGAGATGTGCCATGGTTCAGTTAATTAAAAAAGGTGGATTACGCGAACGTGCTAACCGTAGCCGCAGCTATCAAGGCTCTGAAAATACTGAAACCACCTTAAAGCCTAATCGTTATCAAACGGCGGTTAAAACACCAGACAATTTAGCCTCTCCTTCCCCGACCTCACCAATATCTCCAGCATTAAATGAAGATATACCCCTTAATTCATCAGAATAAGTGCGTCATACCATAACCACAATGCAAATAGCAGAAATAGTCCGCCTGACATCATATCAATGTAACTCCCCGAACGCTGGTACAAGATTTTAATTTTTGGTTGGGAAATCAACAGCATCAATAAAGCAAAGGTGATAAAGGTCTGCAAAGGAATAATCACTGCCAGCTGTGCTTTCAAATAATCGGAAGCAGACGAACTCAAGGCCAGTGAAAATACGCTACTAAAATAGATCAGTGTTTTGGGATTAGAAAGATTGGTCCATAAGCCCAACATAAAATAGTTTTTAGCTTGCACCTGTCCATTTGTATCGTCGTCGGCCTGATGTCTATTTTTAAAGCTATGCACACCACCCTTTAACATGCCCCATCCCATTTTAGCCAGGAACACACCACCGAGCACCATCAATACCTGTTGAATCCATGGAAACTGGTCAATTAACACGGTAAAACCCGCAAGTGTCAGTACTACCCAAACTACAATACCGGCAGAGATCCCAGCAATAACTTTCAGGGCATTCTGGCGTGTAGTGGATGCGGCACTTTTGGCAATGAGCAAAACATCGGGACCGGGACTGAGTTGAGCAACAAAATGCAGGAGACAGATCGTAAAAAGCAGAGACATTAAAATTAAGGTAAATTTATAAAAATATATTATAACGTTTGTTCAAAGACATTAGAAAGTTCCAATAAAAAAACCGAATCATCAGATTCGGCTTAAATAGAGCTTTTTTTTAAATAAAACATTTATTTTGGATTGATATCTTTCATTTCAATTTTTTTCGCCTCAGGTCTCACTTCACGTGCTTCACCATCAATAATGGTGGAATCACCGCGACCTGATTGCTGATTTTGCATATCCTGCATTTGACGCATCATCTCGGCAAATGGATTTTGGCCTTGTGCCCCACCCATATCGCCCATCATGCCACCCATCATTTTTTCCATCATGAGTTGTTGACGTTTTATCATCGCTTTCATCATGGCAGCCTTAAAGACCTGCTGAACCGCTGGAATGAGCATTAATACGGCTAATACATCGGTAATCAATCCAGGAATAAGCAGAAAGAAACCTGCCAGAATTTTAGGTAAATTTCCTGTTAGTGCAGGATCTGCACTCATCTGTCCCATCTGCATTTGCTGCATCTGTGGCATGACACCGGCCGAGTATTTACGGATCAGATTCATACCAATAAAAAATGCGGCTACAAACCAGAAAAATACGTACCACATGCTCCCGACGAGGTCACCCACGCCAATCCAGACAAATACTTCTAGGATTAAGCCTGCAAGGATAATAAGAAATAATTTCATGAAAATTAATCTAATCTCAGTAAAATAAATAATAGGATGCTGGAATCAACTGCTTCATCAGGATCAAGCTTTTTTGATACGCTTATGTAACAATATGGGCATTATTCTATTTTTAAAGTGCGGGCATGTCATTAATTATTGGGATTGACCCCGGTTCTCGTTTAACCGGTTACGGAATTATCGAAAAAGACGGCTCCAAACTGACTTTTGTTGATGCCGGCACCATCAGAACAGAAACAACAGAAATGCCTGAACGTTTAAAACGTATCTTTGCCGGCGTGGAGCGCATTGTAAAATTTTATGGTCCCACTGAAGCTGCGGTAGAACAGGTCTTTATGGCACAAAATCCGGATTCTGCCTTAAAACTCGGTCAGGCCCGTGGTGCTGCTGTTGCGGCACTGGTCAATCTGGATTTGAAAGTCGCTGAATATACTGCGCGCCAGATCAAGCAGTCGGTAGTGGGTTATGGCGCTGCGGATAAAGAACAGGTGCAGATGATGGTGATGAATATTCTAAAACTCAGCATCAAACCGCAGCAGGATGCCGCCGATGCTTTAGCTGCTGCTATTTGTCATGCCCACGCCTCAGGAAGTATGAGTAAAATGGCGGTATTGAATGCGTTGGGCGGTATGGCACGCGGCCGGAGTCGCGTCAGTAGCCGTCGTCGATAAGGTTTAACGCAATATTATAAAGTCTTGAACATCTAGCTCAGATTCCAGATACTCTTGCATAACAGATTTTACAGTTGCACGAGCAGGCCCTTGCCAACTTCGTGCAATCATTTCGCTAAGTTGTGAATCTGTTCCAACAATAACCGCCTCCACCTCACCTGTGCTCAAGTTCTTCACATATCCTTTCAGTCCAAGTGCTTGAGCCTGCTCGGCAAACCAGTAACGGTATCCGACTCCTTGGACTTGGCCTGAAATATTCAGTTTGATGACTGGCACACTATTCTCCTTAGCGATTCACCACCTGATAAATCGCATGCTTCATATCCTGCGCCTGCAAACCTCGTTCGCCATTTTTGGCCAGTTCATCACCTGCAAGTGCATGCAGCGTCACAATTTCATGCAAATGAATTTTTTGTTTAAATTGTGCCTTTAGACTAGCAATCATGCCGGCCAGCACATCTCCCATTCCACCCGTCCCCATACCGGCATTTCCAGCTGTGCATATATAAAGTTTTTCTTCCAGAATCAGGCTGCCTGAACCTTTTAGCACCCATTGTCCCTGATATTTTTGTTGCAGGGCATGAATGGCTGCAATCCGATCCATTTCAACTTCCGCAGTGCTACACGCCAGTAACGTAGCGGCTTCCCCAGGATGCGGAGTCGCATAAGTCTGGGAATTCAAAACTTGAGGCTGCTTGGCCAGAAACCATAAGGCATCCGCATCCAAAACTACCTCCAGATCAGATTGCTGAGTCAGCTCAAACCAAACTGTATATTGTTGCTCTGACCAAGAATCACGACCTAATCCCATGCCAAAACAGACTGCATCGACCTGCTGAATTAGTGCTTGGCGTTGCTCCTGAGTTAAAAGATTGATATCACGCAGCATGATATTCGGTGCACGTGACAAAATCGCAGTATGGTGTTTTGCATCACAGACGATCGTCACTTTACCTGCTCCGGCAGCAAATGCTGCCTCTGCTGCCATGATCACTGCCCCCCCCATATCGGCATGACCACCTACAACCAAGACATGACCATAACTGCCTTTATGACCAAAGGCTTCACGCTTCGGCAATTGAATCTGATGTGATGAAAGACAAGCAATTGGTTGAAGCTCAGTATCTGTCGGGATAGCAGAAATCAGTTCGATCTTGCCCGCATATTCTTTGCCTTGTCCGGTAAACAGTCCTGCCTTAAGCCCTAAACCCGTGAAAGTGTAGTCAGCTTTAATCGCAACAGGCAAAGGCTGGCCGGTATTGGCATCCAATCCACTCGGAATATCAATTGAGATTTTTAATCCAGTTTGCTGATTGATCGTTTGAATAACATTTTGCCAGTCAAAGTCCAGCTGACGGTTCAGACCAATTCCGAATAATGCATCGATATAGACCTCACATTCAGATTGAAAATCAAAATGCGAATAAGGCTGCAAGCCAGCTTGCTGAGCTTCCTGCACAGCCGATGCTAAATCTTTGGAATTACCCAACTCAACTGCATAAATATCAACACTGAAGCCCGCCTGTTTGAGATATTTGGCCACAAGATAGCCATCGCCGGCATTATTACCCTGACCACAGCAGACAGCGATTTTTTTTATTTTTTGCTGGGAAAATAAAGTGATCAGCCGCTGACTAATCCCCCAGGCGACTTGTTGCATTAAACCGTAGGAACTATTTTGCTGTTGAAACCAGCGCTGCTCCCATGCTTGTAGATCACGGCTATGGTAAACTTGTTGCTGCATTTCTTATTCCCTGTCTTTGGTTTATGGCAACTCCCGATTCTCAAGCGCAAATTAAAGTTTATCAACAAGATCCAGCCGAGCTAAAAGCATGGATTAAAGCGCAGGCTTTAGAATTGGGTTTTTCTGATTGTGTCATTGCCAAACCAGATGCTCAAGCAGAATTAGCACGCTTACAGGAATATCTGGATCGTGGTTATCATGGTGACATGAAGTTTCTGGAAGAGAATCTGGAAAAACGTGCCAATCCCGCCTTACTGGTTCCCGGCACACGTAGCATTATCTGTGTGCGTATGGATTATCTGGTCGACGCACCAGAACCACGTTATATCCCTTATGCACCCAACTCTGCCATTATTGCGCGTTATGCTCGTGGCCGGGATTATCATAAAACCATGCGCGGTCGCCTGAAAACCTTGGCGACAAAAATCCGGGGAAAAATCGGAGATTTTGAATCACGTCCTTTTGCGGATTCTGCACCCATTTTTGAAAAATCGCTGGCTGAAAGTGCCGGCATGGGCTGGACAGGTAAACACACCCTGCTGATTCATAAAACATCAGGCTCATTCTTTGTGCTGGGTGAACTGTTTACTTCACTGGAACTGCCCTTTGATGAACCCGCGACCAAACATTGTGGATCCTGTACTGCGTGTATCGACATCTGTCCGACTCAAGCCATTGTCGAGCCTTATATGTTAGATGCTCGCCGCTGTATCGCCTATCTGACCATCGAATATAAAGGCATTATTCCAGAAGATTTGCGACGCGGAATTGGTAACCGGGTTTTTGGTTGTGACGATTGCCAGCTGATATGTCCATGGAACAGTTTTGCCCAAGTGACCTCGATAGAGGATTTTCATCCGCGGCATGGACTGGATCAAGTGAGTTTACTGGATTTATGGCAATGGGATGAAGCCACCTTTTTAAGTGCGACTGAAGGCAGTCCGATACGTCGTACGGGTTATCAAAGCTTTATGCGCAATATCGCCATTGGTTTGGGCAATGCACCCTTTGATGGGCAGATTATTCCGGCCCTTCAGCAACAGCGTGATCAGCATGATGAAATTGTGCAGGTACATATCGATTGGGCGATTCAAGAACAACTGGCAAAATCCAGCTAATTTTCTATCACTATTAAAATATATTTCAACTTTACCTAGATTCACAGTTTCACTTAAAAGCCTTACACACCCTCGTTTCAGACTATGGCATAAATAAAAATAGTCAGAAATGAAGTGGAGGAAAGATGATGTCATCAAAAAATCCAAATCAAGAACTGTTGGAGCAGCTTCAACATGACCAGCAGAAGCAACAACAGCAGCAGCCGCAACATGGCCCGATTAATTCCCCAAAAAACAATCAGCATGAACAGGATGAACGAGTGCTGAACAAGCAGCATCGTGACGATCTGCAAAATCAGAATATTCATGGTGGTCATCGTGAATAAAAATTTGCAGGATTGAATATAATGACAAAGTCCACCCCGTGTGGGCTTTGTTATTTATATAAGGTCATATTTTGCTAGTGAAGCAAAAGCTTATTTTTATTAAGATGAACTGAATGATAAATAAGCATAGACAGGGAAAGAGATGAACAGTAGTGATGCGGTACGTAATGATTGGTCACGTGAAGAAATACAAGCTCTATATCAACAGCCTTTAATGGATTTAGTGTTCCAAGCGCAACAGGTTCATCGTGAACATTTCACTGCGAATACCGTTCAGGTCAGTACCCTGCTCTCGATTAAAACAGGTAAATGCCCTGAAGACTGTAAATACTGCTCACAATCAGCGCATTATGATTCCAAACTGGAAGCTGAAAAACGCATTGCGGTCGATAAAGTGATTCAGGAAGCCAAACAGGCGCTGGCATCAGGCAGTTCACGTTTCTGTATGGGGGCTGCATGGCGCAACCCACATGAACGCGATATGCCTTATGTGCTGGAAATGGTGCGTGAAGTCAAAGCACTCGGTCTGGAAACCTGCATGACACTGGGGATGCTAAATGGATCACAGGCTGAACGCTTGAAAGATGCGGGACTGGATTATTACAACCATAATCTGGATACTTCTCGTGAATACTATTCACATATCATCAGCACGCGTAGCTTTGATGATCGTCTGGATACTCTGGATCATGTACGTCAGGCTGGCATGAAAGTCTGTAGTGGCGGTATTGTGGGTCTGGGCGAAAGCCGTGATGACCGGATTGGTTTGTTATATGAACTTGCAACTCTGGCAATTCATCCTGAATCCGTGCCGATTAATATGTTGGTACCGATTGAAGGTACACCGATGGCAGATGTAGAAAAACTGGATGTGATTGAGTGGATTCGTACCATTGCCGTAGCACGGTTGCTGATGCCAAAAAGTTATATTCGCCTTTCTGCCGGCCGTGAATCCTTAAGCGATTCGGATCAAGCGCTAGCATTTATGGCCGGTGCCAATTCTATTTTCTCTGGCGAAAAACTGCTGACGACTCCCAATACAGCTCAGGGTCGTGATCAGCAACTCTTTGCAAAATTAGGTTTAGTTGCAGAACAGCCAAAACCAAGTGTTCGCAGCTTGGCTACAGATGCAATGGCAAGCTAATCACTATTTAATTTGATGAACTCACAGAAAAGTTATGTGCAGTAATTAAAATACCATAACGGGCATTCAGATAATCTCCGACTCGGATTTGATCTACCCCATTGGCATGATGCACCATCAGCACTTGCGTGACTGCATCATAGCTAAAGGATTCATAACTATCTTGATGCAGGCTGAGCCAGTGCAGGGTATCTGCCAGGCTACTGTCGACGATATAGCTATCTGCATGAAAATCTTTACTCATATGCCTGTTCATCGTGTTGAAATTTCCCTTTAATTTTAACGGAAATTAGCCCATAACAAGCATAAAAAAAGTGAGCCATTGCTCACTTTTCTTGCAAAAACTTTAGTCCTGATTCGTACCGCACTTACGACACTCCCTGTGTTCCCCGATCTCTTGCATTTGCTCATACTCATAAATATGCAAACAAAACAATTTTCTTAAAAGCTGAAGCATCATTGAAACTCCTGTTTAATCATTTTTTTAATACGCTTCTTAAGATATTCCGTCCTGAAACATCATGATTTTTGACTAAAAAATCATCTCATATTAATTAGCATAATTTTTTCAGTTGTAAAATGCATTTCATCTACTTTTCACTTTTTTTGCAGATATTCTTTGAACTACATCACAATTATTTCATAAATATGAACTTTTTTTTTGATTAAAGAGGATGTTTATGGAATTTAGATAACAAAAGTAATATCTGAGGGAGATGCTTTTTTATTAAGCTGGTAACGAAGAATCTTTATTGAAAGGCAAACTAGAAAAGTTCATTATCAGTGGAGGCAACCCATTTTAAGTCCTTCGAGATAAGAACGACGATCAATTAAGTGAATTGCTTACTTCAGATTTCATAATATCCAAAAACAAAAAACCCCTTACGATTAATGCACGTAAGGGGTTGTTTTATATGGTGGGCCCAGACGGACAACAACCCTCTCCTACCCTATTGTTTTTATTACACTAATTAATATTAAAAAATTACGGGATACAAGCTAGGATACATGATTCAAGTGTTGCTTTTTTGACCTGTTGAACTTTTTTCACCACCGAACTCCCCTACCACATCACCGTGTTTACTGGATTTTTACAATACAAAGCTTCTTGGTGAAAGAAGAGCCGACATCAATATAATGGCAATTATCAATTTTAGTATGTTCTTTTACAATTGTGTGGCCTAGATAAATTTCATCAATATTTTCCACAGTATCATAATGTTCTGAATGATTACGGATACGTCCTCTCCCCCAAAGTGCATTGCTATAAGCAGAAGTTACACCAGAGATCTTATAGTCGCCTTGACTAATATCTTGCTTAAAGGCATTCCAATTATGTATGTCAATGTCTGCGTGCACCACACCAATCTTTTTATGTTCCAATTGAACTTCTATGACTAAAGGCAACTGCTTAAAAAGCTCAATAATTTCTAGCCGCTGTGTTTGAGATAACTGATAAAACCATTCACCTCCATTACGTGCATGAATATCTTTTATTTTAGGATCATGAGGTGACTTGATACACATTTCTTCATGATTACCACGCACCGTATAGAACCAAGGTTGGTCTAGTAATGAAATACACGCTAAGTTTTCTTCACCTCGATCTACAAGATCACCCGTACAAATAAGCACATCATTCTGAAAATCAAAATGATTTTTTTGGAGTTCTTGCATCAAAAGGCTATAACAGCCATGCAAATCACCAACCACATATATATGATCCGTTTGATTTGTATTGATTGTCAAAATAGGAGAATAATTCATTGACTTAAATGATCACCCTTAATTTCAATATGATTACCGACTTAACAGCTTCCCAATCATTAGTACTCGATCAAAGCTATACACATGCGCAAAAGGACTTTCTACACAACGTCCAACTAACGGCAAATTATGATCAGGCTGACCAGTTCTAAGTATAACTTCTGCTGAACAAATCGGACATATCCCTCTAAACCGAGTTACACGTGTTAATTTATTACGCTCTCTATCACGATACATCTCAATATCAGCATGATCTTCATTAAGTGAAATAAAAGTCATAGGTGCCTTAATGACACGATGCTCTGGTAAATTCCATAACGGAATGTACCAATATTTGAATGATAGGTAAGAAAATCCAATTAGACAGACTATAAGCAACAAATCAAGAGTCGTGAAATTTTGTCCTTCACGTACTAAAACTAATGAAAATGCACAAACATATATAGCCCATGAAATAAAACTGCCAAAAAGAACGATTAACATAAACAGTCCTCTTATACTTTTATTTTTCATTTCACCATTTTTAAAAATAAATCGGTAAAACCAGGACAATTTAATTTCTGAAGGATCTACCCGTTCATAAGAAATTTCATCTTCATCAAGCTTTTGATCCTCTTCATTTTGGATCTGAGCATATTCTGTAATATCTAACCAATAACGGCGCTCATTCCCTTTTCCTCCAATTGTATCGTTGGTTTTTACAACTGGAATATAACCAATCTCTTCAAATTTTTTAGTATGTTTTGTGATGACACGATCAATGTATGCACTTAATTTTTTGTCACTCATCCACTTCCCTAGATCTTTAGAATCCATCGATACAACAGATTGCTGACCATCAAGAATAAGTTTTAGTTGATACCTGGTATACGTTATTGGTTCTTCATTTTGAGCATTTAAAGCATCAATCGATGCGCTACAGATTACTTTTAAGCAATCGTATGCCCTGTTATCTGCTAAGTCCTTCTTTAAAATCTCATCTAACACAATAAAAACTTTTAATTTTAATTCAGACACTTAAACCCCCATTTTACCCGTATTTCCCCTTTATACGGTGTTTGGACAATTAGATCACAAGCATAGTGAATGAGTAAATCAACTTCCTAAAGGATTTTAATCATGACGATGTATATTGCATTAAACGAAAATAATAAATTGGTTAATATTAAGCAGGTTGAACGTGGGCTCGCATGCCAATGCACTTGCTTTGAATGTGGTGAAGCTGTTATCGCTCGTAAAGGTGAGATTAAGGAACATCATTTTGCTCATGCAAGTAATAAAGTAAGCTGTACGATTAACCCTGAATCCGTACTACATAAATATGCCAAAGAGGTTATTGTTGAATCTATGGGACTTATGCTTCCTGCTCTACCTGACTCAGATAGTGAAGCTGCATGGTGGACCTTCGAAAAATTATTACCTGAATTTTCTCTCGGTTTAATTCGCCCTGACCTTATTGGTTATTTTGATGGCGAACCTATTTTAATTGAGATCGCAGTCACTCATTTTATTGATGCTGAAAAACTAAAACGCATTGAGGTTTTTAAATCAAAATGTATTGAAGTCGATTTATCATCACTTCTTAGAAATGATATTGCAATTCCAAGTACAGAAGCCAAACAGCAAATCCTCGAGAATCTAGACAATAGAAAATGGATTTACCCACTTCCGCAAGAACAATCCACTCAGCAACAAATAGCTTCTACTTCCTTCAAAGTAACCACCACACTACCAGTAACGCCTGAACTACAGAACACCAGTCCGAATTGGCAGGACTATAAATTTAAAGTTAAAGTTAAAGGCATGCACCTTAATGTTCGCCATTTTGCGAGTGGTATGATTTCAGTAAATAGTGCATACAACCCTGCAATCACTGCGATGCTAAAAGAATGGAAACGTGAAGGACGCGGTTCATACAATCCTACATATAAATCTTGGAACTACTGGCTCCCATTCTCGGAACAGGTTTTACAAAGACTCAAAGAACTCAATGAATAAAGGCATATTACCCATAAATACTTGCCTAATCACGACAAATGATAAGTACTTAAATTGGGACCTATCTAGCTAAAAAGTAGCTTTAAGTCCCAAATATGGTACTAACCTCACAAGATAAAAGACTAAATAATTTTGAAGTTTTTTGGATCATCTACATTGAAAGGTACTACACGTAGTTTTGCACTAGAGGGAAGCCTAAACTTAAAGTCATCCAATGGCTGCGTGAACTTGTCCTTCCGATATGGATAGACAAGTACAACATCACTGTCATGCTTGAGGTAATAGTGGCTATAAGCAAACATTTGCTGAATATCACTGTCTTTCAAACCATAACGCCCAGCTCGATCACTTTGATCAATCAACTTCCACTTGGTATCCATCACAATCGGTTTTGCATTCAGACATTCAATGAAAATATCAGGCTTAAGCTTAAAAATACGACGTTCTTGATGCTGACAAATATGCTCCGTCGCATACTGTGTCTTCACAGTATATTCGGGTAAGTTACGGCGTAGATGATAAGCAACATAGTGCTCAAATAGCTTCTCCATTGGGAAGAGTAAACTCATGCCACGCCACTCCCCCTGAGTAGATACAGGCATATATTCACCTAAGATTAACTCCGTCCAAGGTTTAATCTCAGCATACAAAGCGAGTAAACGTCCTGACTGCCATTGTCTAAAATCCTGCTTAATCTTTTGGCTTCGAGGGATCTCATTGGTCATGAGTCTCAGCTCTTGCGCCAATTTCCAATTACTTGCGTCTTTGCTCTTTTTACACACCACTTCTAAGGCTGTACGTATCAATCTATTTTCAGGTCGATTCACCTCATAAACATCATGCTCAATCGGAAAGATATGTTTCTTTGTAAGTGGCTGACGCATATATTTCACATGCTGTAATTGTCCACGTAAAAACTTTTGTTCCTCTTGCACACGGTTATAATCAAAACGTAAACCACGTTGTACCAAACGCTCAAACGACGCAAGGAACTGCGTCATAATCCATTCATGCAAAGATTGTTTAAAGCGGTTTAAATTGGCACTTCCTGCTTCTCTATATGGTAAATGTAGTGAAACACTCAGCATTTTCTGAAGCAGTTTACGTTCTTGCTGAATAATATCTTGATCATCACTGCCATTAAGCTCCACATGTTTAGGGAGGATTTCAATCCGTGTACCACATGGGGTTTCTATCACTCCCACATATTGATCAAGCTTAAGCTTTCTTCGCCCTGCCAACTCAAATACTTTCGCACCGTGCTTTGAAAATGATGCTGAGAGCTCACATAGATGCTCAAATGCTTTCCCAGATATATAAGCATGGTCTAAAGTTGGATCAGGACAGCCTTCATAAGCAACGCTAATGAAGGCATATTCTCGGACGGTAAAATCAGGCATCACGATCCCCAATTAGTGCTTAATAATCTTAGTAAAGCTCTCTATTGAATTAAATACATCATCGACGACTTCCCATGTTTTCTGCTCCTCAAAATAGCTCTCCGATTCATGTGCTACATTTGGGAATAATACTGATTTATCTATACCATTAGATCGCAGCATGCCATTTGCATTGAGCACCATATTGATCTTAGACCAATCATCAAAGAAATACTCTTGAAGCTGAGGAATGATTTTTTGCTTAAATATTTGCGCTAAGTTAGTAAGAGATGGATCTTTCTGCAAAGTCATAAAGTTGGCATGCCCAATACAGTGATCTCGGTCTAATAACACCTCAATACGCTGATTGATGACTTCTAATAACTTTCTAATATCCAAACCCTTAACCTCAACGCCAGTTAGAAGCTCAGGCTTTGGTGGCATTTCGATAAAAGTAAAGCGACGGCGCAAGGCAATATCTAAACCTGTTAAAGATCGGTCAGACGAATTCATGGTACCAATAATGTAAACATTATCAGGTACAGAGAAGTCATCTTTAGAATATGGAAGTGTCACCGACAATGCTTCGTCTGCGCCTTGACGTTTTGAATCTTCAATTAGCGTAATCAATTCACCAAAGATACGGGAAATGTTACCTCGGTTGATTTCATCAATGATGAGTACATAAGGTTTTACTTTTTCAATAGAATTTACATATTCAACTTCTGAACGTAATGAATTAGCGATAGCCCATTCATAACTTTTTTGATCCACAATAATGTCACTTTGTGTCTTCAAATAGTTACGAATATGCCTAATAGATAAAGTGATATTACTTCCTGTAGATGTACAAGCAAATAACGTACCTGCTGAATTACTTGATACTTTAATTTCCGCACCACGTTTAGTATGAAAAATCATTTCCTCTGTTTTAGCCTGAGTAATGAGTTTATCAATTGCACTATTGATACTGGCTTCAATCGGTGCTGATACATTATTTTGCTTAGCATCAGTTTCTATTTGGGCATCTTCACAAATCTCTTTAAATACGCCTGCTTTTACATCATAGCTTAACTGCTCATTATCATCCGTTTCAGCACGAATCCCTTCCACAAAATCTTCATAACTAAAACTTTGATGGAAAGTGACAAACTTAATTTGACCTTGTTCTTTGTACTGATCAAAACGTAATTTTAGCGCCGTGCGATCTTCTTGTTCTAAAACTTCGAGAGGTTTGTTTTCAATAATGGATAAGGCATGGTTAATCGTATGGTAAGTTTTACCTGTACCCGCTGCACCAAATAAAATACGGTTTAGGGGCTGTTTTATCTGTTCTGATGGATTCATATCGGTCTCTATCATCTCGATATTGTTATAGTTTTCCGGCCAATAACCCACAAAAGGATCTCGATCAGTTTCCATTTTGTTCAAGGACATGCTTTTGAGTTCTTCTAATTTGGAGGCCGTTAATCGAATTGTTCCTAACTCATCTATTGAAAACTCTGATTCATTTTCATTTGGAATATAGAATGTGCCATTTTGATCGAAACCAACAGCAGCCACATAGCTCACTGTACTATTTCGCCCATTGAATTTATTGTTTGTGCCGAATCTAACCGGAGGCCGCTCTGAAGGTGCAACCCACCAATCCATAGGTGTTTCATGGATATATCTTGCCAACTCGAGAAAAAGCTTTCGATGCTCAGTATTTTGTTCAATGTGATTAAAATTCGGAACATTTTTAAACTGCTTCAGAATAAATTCATCCGTTAGCTTTTCTTTTCTACTCTCTGATCGTTTTTTATAGAGGTTTTCAAGTTCAGTTAAATCCTGAGTATGGCCTAAAAAGATACAGTCTTGGACATCTTTTCTTTTTATACGGGTGATTGTTTGGCGATAAGTATAAAAGTAAATTATTTTTTCAGGTTCAAATTGTTGCTCCCATTCGACTTCTAAGGTACGTCCATCATTTAAGTTTTTCTTTACGGTACCAATGGCTTTGACTTTCATGCAGCTTACAAGACAACCGTAATTATTAAATGGCATATTATATTTTTGGCCATAAATTGCTTTTATTGCAATTCGATCCCCTGCTTGAATAGCATTTACGCGATCCAGATATTTATCTGTATAGCCATTCTGCCAAATGCCTTTTTCAATAAATTCCGCCGTCTGATCTTCGCCATCCCAATCTGCTCCTGCAACCCAAAAATCCATCATTTTCCCCAAACTAAAAATCTATTTCTTTACGCTTTAATAAATGATTTCACTCGGTTTTAACTTCCTCCAAGCCTTAGCAAGGCTATACGGACAATCTGTAAAAACTTTAAAGTTCTCTTAGAACAGCAACCCATCATTGGTATTTTTAATCGTAAACTGTTCAATCAACGTGACAAATTCTTCTTCAGGTGAAATCACTTCTTACATCCTTCATAATGGTGAATCATATAAAGCAATCGCCCTAAAAGTTACTGGATGGGTATACATTCAGTGAAGTTATTGCTGATTTTAACTGTTGCATGCGTTACCCGAACCTGTGTTCCTTTAACTTCTTAAATCCTTTTCCTTACTCACCAACACATCATAAATGATATGCGCAAACTGCCTCATCTTTGCAGGATCGCTCATGAGCTGTGTCATTTGCTCCGTATGAGCTTCATTACTATCCAATACGGCGTCATCCAATGCTGTATCAAACTCACCGAGCATCGCCTGTTCACGCGTGTTGTTCTGAATCTGCTTCATCATCCGTGTGTTCTCAGACATCTTATCTGCCACGGTATGAACATAATTAATCATATCTTTATCGGTCAACTTATCCGTAATAAAGATCTCATTCACGCGGCTTAAGATCACCGACAGGAAGTCTTCTTTCTTGTCTTTCGCCTTGGCTGTACCCAAGTCATTCCCAGGTTCAAGTTTATGCTCAGTACTGTCTGCTTTAAGCTGAATATCCTGCTGACGAAGCTTAGACAAGCGGTAATGGCTCATCGCCACATTGCTCAGATCAATCTCATCTTCATCCGCAGTTTGTTCACGCAGCATTGGGCGTAAGTTACGCGCAAAAAGACTGAGCTTCTCAAGTTCTTGATCGTCATATTCCACGATTTGAGACATAAATTCATAGAACCGGGTAAAGCTACCCAAGTCCTTTTTGAAGATTTCCAGAGCATCACGGGCTTTCTTCGCTTCTGCAAATTCATTTTCAGCATTGGCAATCAATACAGGCTCACCTGTTCGCTTGGTAATCTCTAAACGGCTCTTGGTGACATCATAATCATTGATGGCTTGTTTATAACGATGCTGCCAGCGTTGTAAAGCGGGCTTACAGATGTTTGCGAGGGCTGCACTGGATTTATTTTTGCTGTAGAAGGCCTCAACGAACTGTTCTACCTCAGTCCAGAGGAAAATACCTGAGGCTTTCAGCTTTTCAAACAGATCATAAACCTGATCGGGATTGGATACATCCGCCAGTTCCGCCGTTTGATAATACGGTTGGAAAGCATCAAGAATGTCTTGTGGATCGTTAAAGAAGTCGAGCACAAAGGTGCCTGTTTCAGATTTCGCAGGATAGGTACGGTTTAAGCGTGATAAGGTCTGTACACACTCCACCCCACCGAGTTTTTTATCCACGTACATGGCACACAATTTCGGCTGGTCAAAGCCGGTCTGGAACTTATTCGCCACAATCATCACCTGAAAGTCATCGCTGTCGAATGCCTTACGCATCTCACGACCTTTCAAGTTTGGGTTCATATTGCTTTCAGTAAATTTCTGACCTAACAGATGGCTACTGTCTGCATCATTGGCATTAAATTCTACATCGCCTGAGAATGCCACCATGGCTTGAATGTTGGCATAGTTCTGTTCAGCAATGTATTTATCAAAGGCCTGTTTATAACGTACCGCTTCTTTACGAGAACTGGTCACCACCATGGCTTTGGCTTGTCCACCGAGTAAGCCCATAATATTCTTCTTGAAATGCTCAATGATGATATGCACTTTTTGCGAGATATTATGATCGTGTAAGCGTACCCACTGATTCAGCTTGGTCTTGGCTTTCTTGGCATCGACCTGAGCATCTTTTTCTTCGATCTTCTGCTTGAGCTTATAAATGACTTTATAGTTGGTGTAGTTTTTCAGCACATCCAGAATAAAGCCTTCTTCAATTGCTTGGCGCATTGAATAGACATGATATGCCACAGGAATATTGGTTTTAGACGGCGGCATGGTTGGATCGGGCAAGCGTCCAAACAGTTGTAAGGTTTTATCCTTTGGTGTTGCGGTAAAGGCATAGAAGCTTAGGTTTGCACTGCCCTTACGTGATGCCATCACCGCATCGAGTACATCTTCGGAAGAAAGCTGTTCATCTTCATCACGCTCTTCAATCATCAAAGTTTCTTTGAGCTGACGCGCCGTGGAACCACTTTGGGATGAATGGGCTTCATCGGCAATGACGGCGTATTTACGTTCTTTTAAACTGGTGCTGTTTTCAATCGCACGCAGTACAAACGGGAAGGTCTGAATGGTGACAATGATAATCGGCTGCGCCATTTCCAAGGCTTTGGCCAGTTTCTCGGATTTAGAGCCATCACCTTCTTTATTGTTAATCCGTCCGACCACACCATCGGCATGCTCAAACTGGTAAATGGTATCTTGAAGCTGTGCATCGAGAATAGTTCGATCCGTCACCACAATCACCGAATCAAACATTTTTTTATTGTTGGCATCATACAGACTGGATAGTTGATGCGCCGTCCATGCAATCGAGTTGGATTTGCCCGAACCGGCACTGTGCTGAATCAGGTATTTTTGCCCTGTGCCTTCTGCCAATGAATCTTGAACTAGGTTATTCACCACTTTCCATTGGTGATAACGGGGGAAGATCAGGCTTTCTTTTTTGTATTTGCGCCCTTCCCAGTCTTCCTTTTCTTCAATCTGTAAATGAATGAAGTTACCCAAAATATTCAGCAAGCTATCCGGGGTTAAGACTTCATTCCATAAATAGCCTGTGGCGTATTCATTGACATCTTCAGGCACATCATTGCCTGCACCCTGCGCCGAAGTGCCTTTGTTAAATGGCAGGAAGTAGGTGCTGTCACCATTCAAATGCGTCGCCATATAGACTTCATACTGACTGACGGCAAAGTGTACTAATGCGCCACGTTTAAACATGAGCAAGGGTTCAGGTTTGTTGGTTTCAGTGTCTTTGGGTAAGCGAGTCTTTCTATACTGTGTCATGGCATTTTGCACAGCCTGTTTAAACTCAGACTTGAGTTCTAGAGTTGCCACTGGAAAACCATTGATAAACAGGACCAGATCAATGCGCCATTTTTTGGCTTGTTTGCCTGTTGCCTCTAGTTCGGCTTTGCTGGCGTATGGGCTATACACCAGTTCAGGCACCACACGGCAGATATTTTGCTGATAGCGTTGATTCAGTTCAGGGTTTAAGCCATGCTCAGGTTTAAACTGGCAAAATGAAAAACGTACCCCACGGGTACGGATACCATGCCGTAATACGCCCAATGTGCCATAACTGCGGGATTCAACATCGGTGGCATTGATATCGGCTTTTTTAAGCTGAGCCACCACGGTATCCAAAAAATGGCGCTCGGTATCATTGGGGAAGATGCTTTTAAACTTCTGCCACTCTTTATCTTGGGTCTTTTGTACGAAGTCTAAAACATCCTGTTCATACAACGCTGTTTCACGGTTGTAGCCTGTACCTGAACCCACAAGCCAACCGTGGCTTTGCATTTGCGCAATAATATCTTGCTGGAAGATGGTCTCTAAAGTTGCATCCGATCTCATTATTCCCCGCCCCTTCAATACTCAAATTTCTTTATTACTGTTCTATGTGCCAAATAGGATGGCTTTGCCAATCTTCTGGGAAGCCCATCGCTGTTTTTGATATGTTGTGATGTGTCAAAAGCAGATCAACCAGACGTTTACGCCATGTATGCTGCGGGGCGATTTTGTCCATGAAATAGAGTAGAAATACCAGACTATTATAAATTTTTCGATCTGCTGCGTTGGTATTTTCAAAATTGCATTGCACCCGAAGCCCCATCGGCTTACTGCGCGGCTTGGCAATGGTTTTGGTAAATTTGCGGTTCCATAGTCTTGAATGATGGGCACAGGTATTTCTTAAGTAG
Organism: Acinetobacter sp. TWP2-2-3; assembly: GCF_049896445.1. GTDB lineage: Bacteria > Pseudomonadota > Gammaproteobacteria > Pseudomonadales > Moraxellaceae > Acinetobacter. The sequence goes on along the minus strand of NZ_JAFCUI010000007.1, from coordinate 126,419 downwards.
ACAAAATGCTGTAATAAGCCTTCAAACTGTTTTTCATCGCAATCAAAATGACTGGAAATGGCTTTACGTGTCTGAATCGGTGCCAAGAGCTGATACCATTTGGACAGTTGCCCAAAACTCATGACTTCGCAGGTTGCCCAAATCGGTGGTAATTCAGGCTCATCATAGGTACGTTTATAGTGTTCTATAAAGACTTCATCTGCGCGGGACACTTCAGTTTTCAGTGATTCGAGTAAGCTGTGCCACCTAAAGGCGGGTTTAAAGTACTGGCCTTGCAGATAGGCGTGACAACCATGCCGATGTGCCAATTCATAGGCAAAACGGGTACGAACGGCAACTTCCAGGCGTTCTATGGCATCCAGGATGAGTAACCTTAATTCACGATCAAATACATACAGCGCTAACACCTGTTCAAAACTGGTCTCTGGTTTAAAGCAATGTGGTGAATGGGTGTATTCAAACGGAAGCCAATAGGCACCTAAGCGATAATAATTGATTTGCTCTAGGTAAAATTGTGCATCTTGCTCATTGGCAAATTGCATACCACGCGCTTTTAATAGCTCAATTTGTTCAGCAAAGGTTTTGGCAGGCTTGTTAAAAGATTTCATAGATGGCTTGCCCTGATTGTTATATTTTTTAGGGCTCCAGAAACAAGTAACCCGACAGTTTGAGGATGCAATTGCTTGCCTAGCCTTGTCGGGTGTTGTTGAGCATATAGTGAATCATTGCAATTATTTATGCAATGATTTTTTGTATCCACTGGAGTCCGCATTGGTTTGAGCCAGCTCAACATACTCACGCGCTTAACTCCGTTTTCGCCTCATTGGGATATTGCCAATTGCGAACGTCTATCTTGCCTGTCACCGCAGATGAAATAAGGGCTGTACGGCGTTCTTGTAAAGTCATTACCAATTTATTGGCTTGTTTAATGAGATGTTCAAACTGATTTAATTTTTCATCAATATAGTTAGCAATTAATATTTGCTCCTCCTTTGGAGGGACAGCAATAACAAGTTCTTTAATATCTTCCAAGCTTAATTGAATCTTAGTTCCGCCATAACCTGAACCTAAAAGCTGCTCTTTAGCGGAATCAGATAAAATGTAATATGCTAGCCATCTAGAGTTATATAACTTTTGTGGTCTACATAATGCAACATGCTGACTAACATAACCATTTTGTATAGATGAATCAGCCACACAAACAGAACCTAAATCAGCCGTAATGGAAATCAGCAAATCACCAATCTTAATTTTGGATCTTTCTCCTTCACTACCTTGAGGAGGTTCAACAAACTGCAAAGATTCTAATTTAGGTTCAATCGTATCTCTTGTTAAATTGGCTATACGGAAAAATAATGAACCTGTATCAGCGTAAAATTGTGCCCAACCACGAGATCCACTCGTAACGAAATCCAAAAGATATTTATTGGGTTTTACCGTCCAATGCTCAGGCACTTGCCCTAACCATTCCACACCTGAATCTTTCATTGCGACATCAGGATTTAAACCTTTGGTCACCGCATGACTAATCACCGCTTGACGCTTTTCTTTAAGCAGTTCAATCAGCTTTTCTTGTTTAGCAATTAAAGTGTCAATTTTTGCGGTTTCATGGTCGAGGAAATTAACTATGCTTTGTTGCTCAGACAATTGAGGTATCGGCAATAAATACTCTCTCAAATCATTAACATTTAGGTTTCCAACTCCTCCACCTACTAACGTAACTGCTCCATGCAAGGCTTTGACATAACTTGATTCAGTTAAATAAATAAAAAACTCGTTTACACAAACCAGTTGGATTAGTCGTAGGTGAGTCAAACTTACAAAGATAGAAAATTCAAAATCAACATCAATAATACAGCCTTCACCAATAGTACCCACTCGGCTTAAGAGAATGTCACCTTTTTGTGGTTTTCTATTACGTGTAAGTTCATTGTGTTTTTCTTGGGATATAAATTTATAGCCTTTAGTCAAATCAACTTTTTTCTTTTTGACATTTTGCGCTGATAAAAACGGAATACCCTCATTTTTATATTCAGGAGTAGCAGCAACACCACATGTAATAATTGGTGCAAAATGATTTAATTTCCATACTTCCCAATGGCTAGGAATACTACCTAGCCATTCTAAGCCTGAATCTTGATACTCAGCATATTTCTGATACTTTGCCATTAAGAATGTACCTCTTGCAGAAGTGCCATAATTTCACGGCTGACCGCATCCAAATCCGCATCAATCTCGCTTAAATCACGTGGCGGTTCATATACATAAAAATGACGGTTAAACGGAATCTCATAACCCACAATACCAATTTCACCATCTTGCGCATCACGCTTATCGGCATTAATCCACGCATCAGGCACATGCGGTTGCACTTCACGCTTAAAGTAAGACTCGATTAAATCGGTGGTGCTTTGGCTTGGGTCAAGGGCAATGTTTTCCGCATCACGTAAATCACCATCCTGCACAAATTCAACCACTTTTCCTTTATAAGCAAACTGACCATATAAAGGATTAACTTTGATCTTTAATACTTTATTGATGACAGGCTCAGCATCCGCATTCTTCCAAGTGATCGCATCAATAAATTGCTTCTTCTCTTTGCTCTCAAGTTTGACATTGGCATCTTTACAGGCTTGTTTCAGCACATCATCAAAAGCATTAAAGTCATCACATTGCGCCGTGCCAATTTTGGCTTGTAAGGCTTGGGTTTTAGTCAATAAGGTGCGTTGTTCTAACCATAATTTTGGCTCAAGTACAGTCTTAATGTCTTTTTCTTTCAGTTCGCTAAATTCAGCTTTAATCAGCGCACGAATCTCGGCTTCATACTCAGTCAATTGACCATAACTGTCTGCTGTCCATGTTGCGCCGTATTGCTCATACAGCTTTTGCATCACCGCATTAAATGGCTTCGGTGCAAAACGTAAGGATGCTACAGCAGCATCACTCACCTGAGCAGATAAACGCAATGGACGCTCAATGGTCACACGGCGGTAGCCAAACTCGTAGCTATTAAAGATTTTGCTAGAAAAGGTTTTAGCAGCTTCATTTTTAGGATTAGCCGATTGACGACCACGATTAGATTTAACCTCTGTAGGTTTATCCAGTTCACGTGCATCCGTCACTTCAAAGTCACCATAACTGCGGGTAATCATTGCGATATCATCTTCGCCCATTTCATTACGCTTAGAGCCAAGCGACTTACGCATTTTGCTGTACAGGTTACTACCATCAATCAGCTGTACTTTGCCCTTACGTTGAGTCTCTTTTTTATTGCTGAGTACCCAAACATACGTCGCAATACCGGTGTTATAGAACATATCGGTGGGTAGCGCGATAATCGCTTCCAACAAATCTGCTTCTAAAATATAACGGCGGATTTCACTTTCACCACTGCCCGCACTACCTGTAAACAACGGCGAACCATTCAAAATAATACCAATACGACTGCCTTGCGCCGTGCTGTCGTCTTTATTACGCATCTTGCTAATCAGATGCATCAGGAACAGCAATGAACCATCAGATACACGTGGCAAGCCTGCACCAAAACGACCTTCAAAGCCTTTTTGCTCATGCTCGTCTTTAATATCTGATTCGATCTTCTTCCAGTCCACCCCAAATGGCGGATTCGATAGCATGTAGTCAAACTTCTCATAGGCCAACTGGTCATTGGACAGCGTATTACCCAGTTTGATATTACGCACGTCCTGACCTTTAATCAGCATGTCTGCTTTACAGATCGCATAAGACTCAGGGTTTAACTCCTGACCAAAAACGCGCATCACCGCATCTGGATTATGCTCATAGACATATTCCGAACCTGATGATAAAAATCCACCCGTACCCGCCGTAGGATCGTAAATGGTCCGAATAATACCGTCACCACTCAGCACATCATCATCCTTACTGAATACCAGACCTGTGGTTAAACGAACGATGTCACGTGGGGTAAAGTGTTCCCCTGCAGTTTCATTTGAACCTTCGGCAAAACGGCGGATCAGCTCTTCAAACACTAAGCCCATTTCATGGTTAGATATATTTTTTGGGCTGAGATCAATTTTAGGGTCTGAAAAATATTGAACGACTTTGTAAAGCAAGTTGGCATCATCCAGGAGACCAATAAATTCATCGAACTTGAAGTGTTCAAAGATTTCACGTGCATCTTTGGAGAAGTTTTGAATATAAGTATTGAGGTTTGAACGAATATCTTTTTGACCTAGGCTGCCTAAATCCAGCTCGGAGGTATTAAAAAATGACAGGCCATTGGTTGCCTTCAGCAGCATTTTTTCTTTGGCTTCTTCTGGCAGTGGCATGAGTTTCACTTTTTCATTGGCTGCCAATACATCTGCCTTACTGGCTTCAAGTACACACTCTAAACGGCGCAACAGCGTAAACGGTAAAATCACACGACCATATTGCGATTGTTTGAAGTCACCACGCAGGAGATCGGCAACCGACCAGATAAAAGCTGCTACTTGTGAAAAATTATTATTTGTCATTAAAAAATACCGCTAGCGCTCAGGCTATAAAACTTGAAATTTATAGTGATGATTGTGCCTGATTTACAACATGTTTTGCTAGAGATAGACTGTACAAAAGAATATTAATTAGTATGCCTATGAGTTTTTTAAGTATTATTGAAAATAAAGAAATTTTTAGCTTTATGCTCAATAATGAGCAATGGGACAGATTGAAGGTTGATATAAAATACACCGATCATTAAAAGTTTGTTCTAGTAAGCCCTTCACGTCTGTCCATACCATTTTGGTACTCCCTCAAACCTATCAAGCTCTTTATCGTGAAGGTATATCACCAATCTAATTCTGGCTTTGCGGTCTTTATAACCAGTTTTTGAGTTCGTTTATTATTACCTGAGGCTTTTTTGCGAACTTTACCTTTGAGCTTAAGCAACTGTATCGGTGAAAATGATACTTCAGGTATCAATTGATCTAGATTACCCAACATATTGAGCGCACCTAAAATAGCGATCAGCTCTACTAGTCGAACGTCGCCTTTCTCCGCATTAAGGACAGCTCTCCGACTAATCCAAGCTTTATTAGCAATCTCCGCTTGTGTCATATCTTGATTCAATCGGATGCGTTTTAGGCGCTCACCTATTACTGACGCAATATATATCGGACTATCATTTTCGGAATAATTCATTATTTATTATCCTCATCTAGCTATGTGTTGTGCCGCCGTCATATAAAAATCTAGTCAAAATACCAAAATCTTTAGATCCAAATATGGCACAGCTCTCATGTTAGTTGCCAGTTCTTTGTTAATATCTATGCCTAACTAAATGCGCATTTACCCTAGCTAAAACTGAACATAATGAACGTCCCATCATCAGTTTCCGATGGACTCAATCTTGGCCGCTCTTCCGTATAAATAAAATAAGAAAAATACAAAACACAGTTAAACCAGTCACATTCAAAAACAAAGAATCAATAACTTAAATAAAAAAATCTATCTAAGCAAACCCTTAGCCTAGTTTAAAAAGAATTCAAATTCATCAAAAACCACTCACATTTATAACCATTTTCTTGATCTTTTTTTTGAAATTAACTTTTTAAGCATGTCTCTATATACATTAAAAAAAAAAGGAGTGAACCGTACCAGGTTTGTCGGAGAGTCAATATTCTGAGAGACTATCCCGATGACAAAACCAAACTATACCCCCGAAATTAGAGAAAGAGCGGTTCAATTATTGATTGAATCTGAAAAAGATTATCCTTCTACTTGGGCTGCAATCACAGCAATTGCGCCTAAGATTGGTTGTACTCCTGAAACACTTCGTGCCTGGCATCAAAAATACTTAGATCAACAAAATCCCGCCAAAGTACAACAGGTATCTGACCAAGAAAAAATGAAGCAAATGGAACGTGAAATTAAAGAATTAAAACGTGCCAATGAAATTCTACGTAAAGCAGCCGCTTTTTTCGCCCAGGCGGAGCTCGACCGCCCACACAAATAATGGTGGATTTTATCCTTAACAATAAAGATCGATATGGTGTTGAGGCGATTTGTAGGATTTTACCGATCGCTGCTTCAACCTATTACCGGACTTTAGATCTCACAGTAAATCCAGAACATCGAGCGAAACGAGATTTACATGACTTGCAGCATGCTGAGGAGATTAAGCGAATTTGGAAAGAAAGTTCAGGTCGGTATGGTGTGCGTAAGGTCTGGCAACAACTGAAACGTGAAGGCTATGTGATTGCACGTTGTACAGTTGCTCGATTGATGCAAAAGCTAGGTATACAAGGTGTTTGGCGTGGTAAGAATAAACAAACCACCCGTAACCGAGATGACCAAAAACGGGCAGATGATTTAGTGAAACGTAATTTTAATGCTGATCATCCAAACCAACTATGGGTGGGTGACTTTACGTATATTCAAACTCATTCAGGCTGGGTATATACCGCATTTGTTATTGACGTGTTCTCACGAGCAATTGTTGGATGGAAAGTATCTACACGGATGAATACAGATATGGTACTCGATGCATTGGAGCAAGCATTGCACGATCGAGGCATGCCAAAGAATGTGATTCATCATTCCGATAGAGGTGTTCAATATCTTTCTATTCGCTATACCAATCGTTTAGAAGCTGCAAATTTACGAGCATCAGTCGGTACAACTGGTGATTCATACGATAATGCTCTGGCTGAAACGGTGAATGGCTTATACAAAACAGAGGTGATTGAATATTTAAAAGCAGATTGGCAAGGTTTAGCAGATGTACAACTTGCGACACTAAACTGGGTAGATTGGTTAAATAAAAAGCGTGTACACAGTGCACTGGGTTATGTATCGCCTTTTGAGTTTGAAGCAATGTACTATGATAAGATTAACCCGTTAGGTCAGGTGGCCTAACTTAAATAAAAAAGTCTCCGACAAACCCGGTACGGTTCAAGGGGATATGCATAACGGTACTTGGATTGACCAAGGTAATAGAAGCTACATCGTCGAACTTGGCTTTCTTTGAGTTTGCGAGATAGTTCTTGATTTCAACTACACGAGATTCTGGAACACGCAAAACTTTTGTAGGTTCATCATAAAGAGCTTTACGTCCTGCCCCTTCTCTACTTCCACCATACTGGTTTACCATCTATGTCTCTCCCTGTATAAACTTGATATTGTAACAAAATCAAGTTTATTAATTAGAAGAAGCTAAGACAATGAAATTACGATAAATGGTTAGTCACTTTTATATTAGTATTTCTGCGAAATCAATCTCTAAAAATATAAGGGAAACTATTTCCCTTATATTTCAACCAATCGTGAGAATCAGGTTATCTTATATCCCTAGACCACATATCTTTTACTTAATCCCCATTCTGCCAATATCCGTCTATATGTCGTTGAAGATTTGTCTGCTGCAAAGTGCGCCTCCATTGAAACATCTAATGGAAGTTCTTCCGGTTTTTGACTCTCAACAATATCCTGATCCTCTGCAAAAATTTGTGCATTGAAGTCATATACAGCCTGTAGGTCACCCGTCGTATCAAAATTACGTGTCAACGGAACAAATAGCCTGGTTTGATTATGCGAAACAGGACAACAAGCATTCAAAATTTTTAAAATCCCATCGTTAGGAAAATAGACAGTAAGTGTTGCCGAGAATGGAGGATATACATCAAATTCTCGTTTCCATAAGAAATTCTCTGGCTCTAAATGTCTCAAACTATGAGGAAAGTTACTTACTGTAGAGATATAAATCGTTTTAAGTCCATAATCTGTTCTTTCAGTTTCATATTTTGGCACTACTGGATTATCACGATCAGCGAATGCCTTGTTATGCACCCAGGCAAAATGTGCCACATCGATAAAACCTTCAAGCTGACGACCACTAGAACCTGCTATATCAACAAATGGTGGGAGTATTGATTGATGTTCATCTGAATCCCAAGTTTCAAGAACTGGAAAATTAGCTTCACTTTCATCACGGCTAAATAAGCTGGTCCAAACTAGTCCATATTTCTCAACTACAGGGAATTTAGTTAAGGTGAACCGATCTGAAATTTGGGTAAGTTCTGGTTGAGCAGGGATTTTTACGCACTTACCTTGTGCGTTATAGTTGAGCCCATGATAGGGACAAACAATATTTTCACCTTCTACCCATCCTTTACTTAATGGCACTCCTCGATGTGGACAGATATCTCTTACCAGATGAATTTCTCCACTTTCAGTTTTATAAATAGCCATTTTGACATCAAGAAGCTGAACTTGCTGCGGTTGAGTCGTTACATCCTGGATTTGAACTACCGGATACCAATGCTGCGCTAGAATATTCCAGTCATTTGGGTCAAATTGACTACATTGTGGCTGAGTGAATAAATTGAGAACTGGTATTGCATTCATTTTAGCGCTGCCCCTCTTATAAGTTATTGATTAATTCAAACTTCTTAGCATTGCTGCATCATGACTTTTTCTTTTCTATCTGTCTATTAAAGACTTTAGGAATGGTATTTCTAATTTTTAGAACACTTTTCTTATTATTGTTCTTCTTATCTAAACTTAACGAATAACTAGCATTTTATAACTCATCACAATTCTTAATTGATGCTGAATTACTTGGACTCCTATTACTACTCTGACTTTATTTAGTGTTGCCTTTTTGGCAACGAGTTGAGCGAGATTCTCTGCTATGCACGGAATTAAATTGTCATTAAGTTGATAACAACAAAGTTCAAAGAGCCACAAAAATGTTGATATACACACCACCTTCTACGGCTAAAAGTATTCCAGTAATCGACTTAAGCGACAGTTTTTCCGATAACCTGGAAAACCGGAAATCTGTTGCGTGGGAAATCCATAAAGCATGCAGAACAACAGGTTTCTTCTATATTAAAAATCATGGTATCGCTTCTGAAGTTCTCCAAAAACAATTAGACATTGCAAAACAGTTTTTTGACCTTCCGATTGAAAAGAAACTAGAAATTGATTTCAAAAACTCCAAATGCCTTCGTGGTTATGAACCAATGGCAGCTCAAACACTTGATGAAGGCTCTCCTCCTGACTTAAAAGAAGGGTTCATGTCAGGGAAAAATCTAGATTCAAGTCACCCATATGTCCAAAAAGGCTATCCACAACATGGGCAGAATCAGTGGCTTGAAGATCTTCCTGAAATGAAGACCCAGACCGAAACCTATATTCAACAGACTTTAAAACTGGGTAAGCATCTAGCTGGCCTATTGGCACTTTCTCTTGGGCTTGAAGAAAACTACTTCGAGGCAGGCTATGATGAAACTGTCATTATTACCCGTATGCTTCACTATCCTCCTCAATCTGAAAAAATTGTAAACAATCAGCTAGGGTGCGGTGCGCACACTGATTGGGGGTTACTGACGCTCTTATTGCAAGATGAAGTAGGTGGACTAGAAGTACGCAATAGTGAGGGTGAATGGATACGTGCACCTCACATACCAGATACTTTTATCGTAAACCTCGGTGATTTAGTCCAATTCATGACTAATGGACTCTACCTCTCAAATATGCACCGTGTTTTCAATAGTAAAGCAGGTGTCTCACGTTATTCGGTTCCAACCTTCTTTGACTTGGATTACGAATACAAAATCAAAACGCTGCAAAATTTAGGTGATCAATTTAAGGCTGAACCTAAAGAAATGACTGTAGGTGAGTACCTAGCCTATATGTATCAAAAAACTTACGCATCGAAAAAAGAAGCCGTTTAATTTATTCAACAGTTGGTATCAAAATTATGAAAAAAATGTTTCCTCTAGGTTGTGCTGGTTTAGGCATTCAAAACTCATCAAAAGAACGACCAGTAAGCCTGAATGAGCCTACTATTCTCGAACAGTTCGAAATGCTAAAAGCTGCGGAGGTCTTTGATTTTCTGGATCGTATCCCTCTTGAAGATAGTCAAATAGATGCTTACATCAAGGCAAGTCAGAAAACAAATATCCCTATTTATTCTGGTTGTGGCTTATATGTCATTGGCAAGGATGAGGAAGCATTCAAACAGGATATTAATCGTAGTGCCGCTGTAGGGGCCAAATTCCACAACATGATGATTTGGGCAAAACATGCAGATGGTCATTATGTAACGAACGAAGAAGTTGCTAAAACTTATATCGATTTCTACACCTACGCTCAAAGTAAAGGAATAACGGTTACCTTAGAGTGCCACGTTGATAACTGGTCTGAAGATTATCGTCGAGTAATTCCGGTGGCAGATCTTATAGAAAAAGAAGGTGTGCCGTTTGAGTTTGCAATGGATTACAGCCATTGTATTTTTAAAATTGAAAATGAAATTGAGCTTGCTGTATCACAAATGCGTGATGATCCTGAAGCTATCAGAAAGTTAGATCCTTTTAATAATGATAGTTTTGCAGATGATTGGCTGAATCGAAATTTAGTTACATGGGGGCAGATCCGTCCTGCAGTCCCGAATAATCCAGTTAACTGGTTAGCATTTGAAACAGGACCATATAATGGCTTAGGAACAAATCGTCCTGGCCGAGGAATTCAGTATCCATTTAATCAACCTACGGAAGGTGAATGGCATACAGACTTCTGGCATGCATATAAGCTTGCACCAACCAAAGAAGTCATTCGTAAAATCATTGATAGCTACTTGAACAATCCAAATTCTAAAGTTCAACTTATGACTGTTGATAATATCAATTTAGAGTCGTATGGTTTAAATTGGAAATACAACATGTTTGCCGACAGTTGCAGTGTTGCCCATTATATTCGTGAGATTTATGAGGAGCGACTGGCAATATTTATGGCAAAACAAAATTCAACTGATACTCTTCAAAGAGAATCAGCATGAATAACCTACTTAATTTAAAAAATATTTTCGTAAATGCCAGTCTTTTAGGACTTTTACTCATCAGTGGGGCCAATCCAGCATTGGCCGCTGATCAAGCGGCTTTTGTCTATGTCGCTCATAAAAACGATTATGGTTGGTCTTATTCACACGATATAGGTCGTCTGAAAGCAGAAAAGTCCTTACAGGGTAAATTTAAGACCTCTTATATCGAGAATATTCTAGATAATGCCGACTCTGAACGTACATTTCGGAGACTCGCACAACAAGGAAATAAGGTTATATTTGCTACTACCTTCGGGTATATGAATGCCATTGAAAAGGTAGCTAAACAGTTCCCGAACACCATTTTTATGCATGCGAACGGATATAAAACTGCAAAAAATGTGGGAGTCTATGATATCCGAACCTATGAAGGCTCTTACTTGCAAGGGGTATTGGCAGGCTATAAGACTAAAAGTAATGTTTGGGTGTTGTAGCACCATTCCCAATTCCTGAAGTCATTAGAGACATCAATGCCTATACACTTGGGGCTCAATCTGTAAATCCAAAAATTAAGACCAAGATAGTCTGGATTAACACTTGGTTTGATTCAGGAAAAGAGCATGAGGCTGCACTTGCATTAATATCGCAAAATGCTGATATATTATCACAAGTCACCAACTCACCCGCTGTAGTTAAAGCTGCTCAGGAAAAAGGGAAATTTGGCTTTGGCTGGAACTCAGATATGAGTAAGTTTGCTCCTAAAGGTCACCTAGCTGCATCAGTGTTATATTGGGAAAAAATCTATACTCCTGTTTTGCAGCAAGTGCATAACAAAATATGGAAGTCGGGATCGACATGGTATGGTGTCAAGGAAGGTGCCATCGATATAGCAGGTTTTGGTCCAATGGTCTCTAACAATGAAAAAATGAAGGTTTTGGCAGTCCGAGATAAAATTCGTAACGGTCAATATATTGTGTTTAGTGGACCACTTTACAAACAAGATGGAACATTACTTTTGGGAAAAGGTAAACATCTCTCAAATACGCAATTGATGAGTATGAATTATTTCGTTAAAGGCGTGGATGCTGCTTATCCAAAATAAACAAAGCTAAGCCTTTATTGAGGGATTTCGATAAGGGCTTAGCTTTTTAGTTGTACTTTTCAGGTTATGTTTATTGTCCAGCTTCGCCTCTTTGTAGGATTTCATCTGTAATAAGCCTGGAGAGAGCGTCTGTTGCTGTGGAAAGATAATGCCCTTTACGTGCATACAGACCTAAATCACAGTAGATACCATTGTTATCATTAAGCGGAATATAGCGAAGGCGATTATTAATTATTTCATTTTCCAACCCAAAGAATGTCTGAAAACCAATTCCCTTATTCCTGAGTATTAACTGTTTCATTAATTCCAAAGAACTCGTTTGCATTTTAAAATTTGGAATAGCATGTTGTGCACCCGCAAATAATGGCGCCAACTGTTGATAAATAGATAAATTAGGTTTTGGCATAATCACATCATAGTCGAGGCACTGATGGAATGACACCGTCTTTTGAGAGGCCAAGGGATGCTCAGTCGATACAATTGCACCTAATTTAAAATGGGATATTGCTATTTGGTGCAAATCATTATGCTTTGGCAAGGCAAAAGCCAAGCCTAGATCCACCCTATTTTCAATGATTTCATTAGGGATATCTTTTGAGCCTAAAATTGTAACCCCTACAGTTACATTAGGATATTTGACCTGGAATTTTTCAATAATCTCTGGCAGGAAATTAATTGCCAGTGTTTCAACACTCGCAATTTCTACATGACCTTTATAAAGCCCTTTCAGTGCATCCAATTCATTCTGCAATCGCTTAGTATCTCGCAATACTAAACTGATATGTCTTGAAAATAACTCACCTGCATGAGTAAGTACCATACCCGAAGGCACCCGATTGAATAATGGTGCTCCAACTTCATCTTCGAGTTTTAAAATTTGCCTGTTTACAGCAGAAGATACGACATTTAATTGTCTGGCTGCTTCCCTGATTGAACCGCACCGGCGTACAGCATCAAAATAATGAATTGCTGCTGAGTGAAAGCGAAGACCACGTGTACTCATTTTAACATCACATCCTATTCCAATTTTAAAGCCCCAATCCATTTATAAATTTGAATGAGCTATTGAAATAGAAGCAAAAAACTTGCCATTAAGTAGCAGCCATTTTTTGGACCTAAAGCATTATTTTCAGTGCATCCCGTTGCTTTTTCAGCATCACCACTCATTTAAAAAAGTTTAAGCAATTGTTTTTATTTAATTAATTAAGAATAGCTCTCTTTTTGGCATCAGCTTGCTCGATATTCATTGCTATGCGGTCTCATGATTATTTTATAAAAAAAGAAAACATTATTTTTGAGAGATTGCTACATGACTGCGCTGGAAAACAATCAAAACATTACCTCTATACCCATCATCGATATTTCTGGACTTTTGGATAATGACATACAAACGCACCAAAACATTGCCTCACATATTCGGAAAGCATGCTTAGATAAAGGTTTTTTTTACATTACGGGACATGGAGTTTCTAAAGCATTACAAGATAAGGTTTTTGAATATTCCAAATTATTTTTTAGTCTTCCCCCAGAACAGAAAAAGCAGTGGTCCAAAGAGCTTTCTGAAGCAAATAGAGGCTATGAATCATTAAGAGCACAAACACTTGAACCTAATTCTCCGCCTGATATAAAGGAAGGCTTTTATATCGGGAAGGAACGCTCAGCTTCAGATCCTGTTGTCATCCATAAAGCTTTTAACCAAGGCCCAAACCAATGGCCAGATATTGATGGATTTAAAGAGGTAATGGAGGAATATCAAGTTGAATTGATTAAAGTCTCTGAACGACTCATGCGTGCTATTGCATTATCTCTAAACTTGGAAGCTGACTATTTCACAGAGTTTTGTAAGGATGCAGATTTAGTCACTTTACGCTTATTACACTATCCCCCTCAACCAGCTAATGCTCAACCAAATGAAAAAGGTTGCGGGGCACATACTGATTTCGGCGGGCTTACTCTATTACTTCAAGACCATAATCGTGGTTTACAAGTATGGGATCAGTCAACAAACCAATGGATTTGGGCAGAGCCTATTGAAGATAGTTATGTCGTTAACCTAGGTGACCTAATCTCTATGTGGACGAACAATACATATAGATCCACCCTCCATCGCGTCATCAACATCTCAGGTGGGGAACGATATTCTGTTCCATTCTTCTACAGCGGTAATCACCAGTATCAGATTGAATGCATTCGAGAGTGTTTGGAGGAAAACTCAGAACCGCTATATCCACCAATCAGTGTTGAACAGCATTATCGTAACATGTTCAAAAAAACATATATCTAATAATAAGGAGTTTCCCATGAAAAAATTACCAGTTATCGACATTGCACCTCTTTATGACGTTAACCATCCTGATTATGCAGATATATGCAACCAAATTGACCAAGCATGTCGTGAATGGGGATTCTTCTATATCAGTGGTTATAAACCGAATCACCTTGCAGAAGTTCAAAGTTTAGCTAAAGAGTTTTTTAGTAAGCCTCTACAAGAGAAATTAGAAATAGATATTCAAAAGAATAAAATTGCACATAGAGGATATGGTGCATTAGGAGTAGAACAACTGAACCCTGACTTACCTGAAGACTTTAAAGAAATATATGACATGGGTGTCCATTTAGAAGCTAATCATCCCGAAGTCATTAATCAAGAACCTCTAAGGGGACCAAATGTTTATCCAAATATTGAAGGGTGGAAAGTAGCTACAGAAGAGTATTTTGATGAAATGGTGGATTTAGCAAAAATATTGCTTAATGCCATGTCTCATGCCATTGGTCTTCCGCAAAATTATTTTGATCATTGTCTGCAAGACAGCCTATGTTTTCTCCGGTTAATTCATTATCCGCCTACCTTAGACAATACAGACTCTCAAGGTTTTAAAGCGGGAACACATACTGATTATGGGTGTGTAACTATTTTGGCTCAGGATGAAGTAGGTGGATTACAAGTTCAGGATGTAAATGGTAATTGGATCGATGCTCCTCCTATACCTAACACCTATGTAATCAATATCGGAGATATGATGGCACGATGGTCAAATGATCTCTATAAATCGACACCTCATCGCGTTTCGAGTCCTAAAGGAAAACAAAGATTCTCATTTCCATTTTTCATACAACCTAGTCCAAAAACGATAATTCGCTGCCTACCTAACTGTTATAACGAATCAAATCCTCCTAAGTACTTACCAATTACTAGTATGGAATATTTGCAATCACGTTTTAGTGCAACCTACAAACATCGTGCTGAAGTTTGAATATCGGAAACAATTATATGAAAAAAAATGCGCCCTATCTATTTTTAAGCACATGTTTAATAAGCACTTATTCTTTTGCTGAGGAATCATGGTTAAATTGGCAATCCAATAGTATTTCTGCACTTTACGGTAAAGGTTTTGAAGTTGAACCAGATACACATGAAACGATTACTTTTGAACATGCGAGCAGTTGGAAATGGGGGGATCTCTATCTATTTGTCGACACTTATTGGTTTGACGGTGAAAAGACTGCTTCCCAAGGTCATAATGCGGTCTATACAGAAATTGCTCCCCGCTTTTCAATAGGAAAACTAACCAATACGAATTTGAGCTTTGGGCCAGTGAAAGATGTCCTAATAGCTACAAGCTTTGACTTAAGCATCCAAGATCAGCCTGGTTATGACGATATGTGGACTTATTTAGTTGGTCCAGGTTTTGACCTTGATATCAGAGGATTTGATTATTTCACCCTTAATTTTTACTATCGCATTCCAGACGATGGAAACACCCCAAGTGGACAATGGCAAATCACTCCTTGCTGGTCATATACCGTCCCATTTCTTAAATCATCAATCATTTTTGATGGATACATTGATTGGGTAGTCAATTCCAAAGGTAATAACTCTTCCGACTTTCACTTTAACCCACAAATCAAATATGACCTTAGCCCTCATCTAGGCTTAAGCCCAAAAAAATTAGCAGCAGGTATTGAATACGACTATTGGAAAAACAAATTCTTAATCGAAGACACTCCATATTTTAAAACTAATCAAAATGCTACTAGTTTCATCGTCAAATATACCTTTTAGGCTGAAGGAGAAAAACATATATGACTAACACAATCACAGCCAATAACTTAAAACCAAGCTCCATGATTTTTCTCAGTATCCAGCACGTCTTGGTAATGTATGCAGGTGCTGTTTCAATTCCCCTAATTGTTGGAGGAGCTTTAGGGTTAAGCACTGCAGAAATTGCTTTCTTAATTACTGCAGATCTATTTGTTTGTGGCATTGCCACCCTCATTCAAACTATTGGTTTTAAAAATGTAGGTATTCGCTTTCCCATTATGATGGGAGTTACCTTTACTGCAGTAGGCCCAATGATTGCAATTGGGACTAATCCAGATATGGGACTACTAAGTGTATTTGGGGCAATCATTATCGCAGGGATCTTTGGCTTCCTGATTTCACCATTTATTGGAAAGTTAATACGATTCTTCCCTCCCGTGGTGACAGGAACTCAAATTCTTGTGATTGGTCTATCTCTCATTGGTATTGCAGGCACATGGTCCGCTGGCGGATATGGGGTAAAAGACTTTGGAAATCCATTGTACTTATCTATCGCTGCCTGTGTTCTATTAAGCATTATTATCATCAGCCGTTATGTTAAAGGCTTTTTGGGCAACATTTCAGTTCTAATCGGGATGGGAATTGGTTATATCATCGCTGCATTTTCTGGCCTCATCTCTTTAGACAAGATAGATGAAAGCCCATGGTTAGGTTGGGTGATGCCATTTCACTTCGGTATTCCAGAGTTTAACTTTTGGGCTGTCTTGACTATGTGCGTAGTCATGCTGGTTATTTTCATTGAAACAGCTGGGATGTTCATGGCTGTAGGTGAAATTGTTGAAGAAGAAGTGGATCAGGAAAAATTGACTCGCGGTTTTAGAGCTGACAGCCTTGGCACAATGATTGGTGGGATTTTTAATATCTTCCCGTATACATCCTATGCTCAGAACATCGGTTTGCTAGCGATCACAGGTGTTAAGAATCGCAGTGTATGTGCTTTAGCTGGTGTGTTTTTAATCCTTTTAGGTCTATTTCCTAAAATAGCTTACTTTGTTGCGTCTATACCCTCATGTGTTCTAGGTGGAGCCGCATTGTTTATGTTTGGGATGGTGACATCTAATGGTATCAAAGTACTGCAGCGTGTCGACTTTCAAAATGTGAATAATCTCTACATCATTGCAGTCAGTGCCGGCATAGGTATGTTGCCTGTATTCTCACCTACTATTTTCTCACAACTACCATCTTATCTTTCACCTCTGTTAAACAGCCCAATTTTGCTAACGGCTTTTTGTGCTGTGATTTTGAATGCTGTTCTCAATCGAAAACAGCGGATATTGGATGAATAGGGCTTTGTTGCACAAAGATTTCATAACTATATGATTTTAAAAGTTTTGATTATTTTTTGATCCAAAATTAAATTTATTTAAATCAGATGCTTACATATTTATGCAACAAAGCCGATGAATAGTATCTTCAGAAATGGCTTTGTTGCACAAACCTAGCCTATAAGGTTTATTCAGTCCTATAATTTCAAAATGAATAAACCTACTCCTAAAACTTATCGTACAACCAACTGGTCTTCCTATAATCGCGCTCTCATTAATCGGGGCAACATTTCCATTTGGTTTGATCCAAACACTCAGTGGTATGCACAACCACAAAACAAGCAAGGTCGAAATCAAACTTACTCCGATACGGCTATTCAATGCTGTTTAATGATCAAATCTTTATTTAGACTCTCTTTACGCATGGTCACAGGTTTTGTTCAAAGTCTGATTAAACTTTGTGGATTAAATTGGACCGTACCAGATTACAGTACGCTTTGTCGAAGACAAAAACATATTGATATTGCGATTAGCTATCAAAAAAGTAGTGATGGGCTACATCTACTCGTCGACTCAACTGGCTTAAAGTTTCTAGGTGAAGGTGAGTGGAAACGTAAGAAACATGGACCTGAATATCGTCGCCAATGGCGTAAGCTTCATATTGGCATCGATGCTGAAACCTTGCAAATACGTGCAGTACAGCTTACTACAAATAATGTGAGCGATTCGCAAGTACTCGGTGATTTACTTGCTCAAATTCCCTTAGATGAACGAATTGATTCGGTCTATACCGATGGTGCTTATGACACGAAGCACTGCAGACAAGTCATTCTAGATCGAGATGCACATGCGCTCATTCCGCCAAGAAAAAATGCAAAACCATGGAAAGATCAGAAATTGAGATCTTTAGAGCGGAATGAGTTACTGAAAACAGTTAAACGTTTAGGAAGAACGCTTTGGAAAAAATGGTCTGGTTATCATCGTCGAAGTTTAGTTGAAACCAAGATGCATTGCATCAAACTATTAGGTGATAAATTAACAGCAAGGAGTTTTTCTAGTCAGGTGAATGAGATTCATGCACGCATAGCCGTATTGAACAAATTTACAGAATTAGGTCGTCCTCATACCCAAGTTGTCACTTGAATTCTGTTCAAATGAGCAGAGTGTTATCTTTTAAATCTTTGTGCAACAAAGCCAGTCAAAAATACGTTTGGATAGCATTTCTGTCTATTAGAATGATTTGCATACAATGTTCTGTTTTTTAGAACACAAAAGCAGAATGAATTGAAAAAATCAAAAGTTATGGCATGAAAATCGCTTAAGCATGGATAAGTACTTTGTAAACTGCCCGTGAGATTGAATAGCTGTATGTCGATTACCTTTTCCCGATTTTCTGAATATTTTATGGCTGTTGCCCGTACTGGCAGTTTACGTAAAGCCGCAGAACAGCTTTTTATTTCAGTCTCTGCAGTGCATCGGCAAATTGTTCTTGCTGAAGAAGAGTTAGGCGTTGCTTTATTTGAGCGTTTACCGCAGGGGCTGAAGCTAACGTTAGCAGGTGAATTACTTTATGCTGATTTGCTTAAATGGCAAAAAGAATATCAGCTGACTCGAATTCGATTTGATGAAATTCAAGGATTAAGTCGCGGCAATATTGAAATGGGTTTTATTTCTGCCCTAAATGATGGTTTTGTCGTGGATTGTATTCAACGCATGGCTGAAAGCTATCCATGGATTAATCTCAATATCAGTATGAATAGCAGTGAAGAAATATCGAGAAAAATCATTGATGCAGAATTAGATTTTGGCATTATCTTAAATCCTAAAAGTCACAATCAATTAGAAATCTTATCCTTTATTGAAATTCCTTTAGGCTATGTTTTATCACCACATCACACCTTAGCCGGCATGGATAAAATCTATTTATCTGACACTTTAAATGAGCGTCATATCATGCCAAGTGAGCCCTTAGTCATCAGTGATTATGTACATACACTCTATAAACATCACAAATTTAATCCTATACAAAAGATAGAATGTAATGACATTAGAATGATAACATCATTAATTCAACAACAATTAGGCATTGGCTTAATGTCATATATGGATGCATTACCACTTTTAAACTCAAAAAAGATCGTATTTAAGCCCATTCGTGAAAAAGGTATGCATCGTTTAACCATTGCACTGTGCGTCGCTTCAAAACGTCAAACATCTCGTCTTTCACAAATAATGGTAAATTTATTGGTCGAAAAAATGGAAGAAATCAAATTGCAATTAAAGCAACTTCCTTAAACATTTAATCCTTTGCTCTTCAATCTAATGTTTCTAAATAGCTAAAAAAAGCCAGTGTGAATATTCACACTGGCTGCTGAAAGCTAACCTTTTAGTTTTACATTTCTTTTTGTGTCTTACAGCTTAGTCGAGTGGATTACCGACAATGTTACTAATAATTCCCTTCATAATATGATTGCCTTGTTCTTTACGTAACTCTTCATACCACTCTCGGGTCACCGCTTCATCTTTCATATGTGTCACATCACAGCGCTTACGGGCACGAAGTACCAACTCATTGGCACGTTCATTACGCTTGTTCTGATAGCGACGTAAAGAATCTTGTAAACCTAAGGTATTAATTTGCAATGAACGTGCCAAATAGATAGCATCTTCCATCGCTTGGCAGCCGCCTTGACCAATATCAGGTGTTGTACTGTGCGCTGCATCACCTACAATCACCACTCGACCTTTGTAAAAATCGGCAAATGGTTCGATATCGTGAATTTCTACACGATTGGTCTTTTGCACATCGACTGCATCAATTAACTTTTGGACAGGCTCACACCATCCTTTAAAGTATTGTTTGAATAAAGCTTTGTATTGGCTACGATCATTTTCAAGACCAACAGCTAACGGCACATCAAAAAAGAAATAGAAACGATTATTCGCCACTGGCATCAGTGAAACACGTTTGCCTTCACCTACAAACGTTGTCCATTGATCTGCTGCGGCATAATCGTCTGAGACATCAACGAGACCATTCCAATTGACATAGCCTGCATAGCGTCGCTCAACTTGCTCACCTAAAACATAGGCACGAGTAATTGAGTGTGTACCGTCTGCACCCACCAATAGATCAGATTCTATTTCGCTACCATCTGCAAATTGAATTTTTACACACTCTCCTTCTTCAACAAAAGAAATCATTTTCTTAGCTAGATGAATATCTTCACGACCAAATTCATCCATTAACATATTCTGAAGTTCCGCACGTGATACCGGATATGGTCGTTGCCCGACTTCTTCAATCAATGGATAAAGGCTAAACTGGGTCATCACATCGCCCGTCAGACCATCAATATAAGCAAGGTTATCCATTTTGCCGCCAAGCTTTTCAACTTGCTCTGTCAAACCCAAATAATTTAGACATTTCACACCGTTAGACCATAACGAAATAGCAGCACCCACCGGTAAAATTTGTTCTGCCTGTTCATAGATGGTTACTTGGTGTCCGAATTTTTTTAGTGCGATGCCTGTAGTTAGACCCGCCATACCTGCACCAATAATTGTAATTTCCATCTATAATTCCCCTGTGTTTTATAAGTTTCTAAGTCATAAAATGCTAAAAGCGTGCCATTTTTTATAAAGCGCCCTGAAAAAAATCCAAAGTTGGCACACGCTGTGCATCTAAACGCGTGTAAATGCTTGTTTTTATCGTTTGTTAAATTTTTTGTAGCACGATAGCGCAAAGCATGAATTTTGAAAGAAAATAGCGAATGGATTTAATATATGGCGACTTTATTAGCACCCGATTTTGATATTCCTGCACAATTACAGACACTTACCAATTTGGCAGATGACCGTATTGGTGCAAAAATTATTGAATGTTCAGATGAATTTTTCGCAGAAGCAAAACGTATGCTTCAATTTGACGCGCCAATTTTTGTTGAAGATAAATTCGATGACCATGGTAAATGGATGGATGGTTGGGAAACGCGCCGTAAACGTCACACAGGTTATGACTGGGCAATTATTCAATTGGGCGTAGCTGGGCATATTAAGGCTTTAGATATTGACACTACCTTCTTCACTGGGAATTACCCTGCTTCAGCTTCAGTTGAAGCCTGCTACGCCCCTGATGGCGATCTTGCTCAAGCTGAATGGTTGAACATATTAGAGAACAACGTACTTGGCCCAAGTCAGCATCATGTTTTGCCGATTACAGCTGACCAAGTTTTTACTCATGTGCGTTTAAATATTTTTCCTGATGGTGGTGTTGCTCGTTTTAAAGTGTATGGTGAAGTGAGCGTTCAACAACAAGATCACACTGCAACAATTGATTTAGTTGCTTTAGAAAATGGTGGACGTGTAATTGCTTATAGCGATGCACATTTTGGTCATCCACGTAATCTGATTAACCCAGGTCGCGGAATTAATATGGGTGATGGTTGGGAAACCAAACGTCGTCGTGCACCGGGCTTTGATTGGTGTATTTTGGCTTTGGGTCAAACTGGTGCAATTGAAAAAATTGATATCGATACGGCACACTTTAAAGGCAACTTTCCAGCCCAAGTCTCTATTCAAGCCGTATATGTTAAAGATGCAACTGATCCACAATTAATTCCACAAAGTATGTTCTGGCCATTTTTGCTTGAAGCACAAGACATGCAAATGGATCATATTCATAGCTTTGTAAACGAAATTTTGCAACATGAAAAGATCTCGCATATTCGCATTAATATGATTCCAGATGGTGGTATCAGCCGTATTCGTTTGTGGGGTAAAACCAAAAGCTAAATTGAAAGCTTGAATACTTTCTACATCGAGAAGGATAAGTACTGTGGTTTTATCCTTCTTCTCCTACACTTGATATAGACAATAAAAGAATTACACATGGTTCAAACAATTCAGCTACAGCCCCTGAGCATTGAAAACTTTGCCCCTTTTGGTGAGGTGATTTGCTGCGGAGGACAGGATTTTTTTCATATCAATGATGCACATACCGAGCGTTATCATGCCCTTGTAACCACTGAAATCTTCGGTGAAGCACATGCAGGTATTAGTATTTTTCGTAATATTAAACAGACAGAAATTCCTTTTTCGGTTTCGATGCTTGAGCGACATCCGAATGGCTCACAAGCTTTTATCCCGATGCAAGGTCAGGCTTTTTTAATTGTGGTGGCACCTGCATTGGATGATCAAACGCCTGATATTTCAAAACTCTGTGCTTTTATTTCAGATGGTACACAAGGTGTTAACTACCATGCAGGTACATGGCATCACCCTCTATTAACTTTAGAGGCGCCAAGTAACTTTGCCGTGGTTGATCGTATTGGTATTGGACATAATTGTGATGTTTATCAGTTTAATGAAGTACTCAATATCGTGGCATAAATTTAAACTATCATTGAAATTGAAACCTCAATTTAAAATTGTCTCAGAAATTAAAAGCCCCATCCGTGGGGCTTTTAAGTCTTGTGCAGTATGTTGTGTAACGATGTACGGTTTTAACGAATCAATTAGAAGTGATATTTCACTAGCGCACTGACGTTATTTTCATCTTTACCTTTAATATTATATTTATTATTCCAAACTGAATGCTCAACGCCTACATACAGGCGTGTATCTGGGGAAATATGTTGCCCCACATTCCATTTATATTGACTGGTCCAGTTCATCTCACTGGCTGAGCCTTTTTCCGCAGTTGACCAATCCAGAAAAGCATCTGCTAAGAAAGATTCTGAGCCAATTTTAAAAGGTATGGCATAGGTAAGCGTCATTTGATAGTCATCAGCTTTAGTATCATTATTCACTTTATATAAATTTAATTTTGCATATTGAAAATATGGCACATCAAAGTCTAAGCCAATACCATAGAGAAAATTATCCATGTTGCTACCCGCTTCCCAAGTGGTTGCAAGCAATACATCTTTTACAGGGCCAAATTTAAGTTCTTTACCCGTTACAGCGCCTAAACTCAATCGTGGTGATGCTTCAAAATAGGTTTGATCGCCGACGTCATTATGTGTACGGTCGGCAAAAATGAAGAAATCACCATATTTAAGCTTTGACGCGTATTCAAATGTCACAGTGGTTTGTTTGTCTTCTTTTGCAATGAGCTGATAGTCGGTGCCATATAGACCGGTAATACTGAAGTCTTGCCAGATTGGGGCTGCAAAGATAGAGTTGGCTGAAATAGTGCATAGAATTGCAGCTGAAAGAGGCATAAATTTCATTAAATTGTTTTTCCTAGCGATAAATACGTTTTGAGTAATTTATTTAGCAAAAACAAAGCCAATATTAGATTTTTTAATAAAAAAAGCCCACATTAATGTGAGCTTTTTTTATTTATTTTGAATAGCTTAGTGATGACTATCTATAACAATATTGCTGGTTTTATTCACTTCTTTACTTTTAAAAAAGTTTAGATGGTTAAACACAATATTTAATACGATGGCCATGAGGCACGTTGAACTAATACCTGAATGGAACAGGGTTTGTACCCATTTTGGGAAGTTCGCATAGAATGAGTGATCAATAATTGGAATCATACCTGCGGCAATTGCTGTAGCAACAATGATTAGGTTCTTTTGCTCACTATAATCAATTTTAGCTAAAGTACGAATACCACTTGCAGCCACTGTACCGAACAATACCAAACCTGCGCCACCCAATACCGGTACAGGAATTGCAGCAATCAAACGGCCCATAATTGGTAAAATACCCAATACAACTAAAATTAAGCCACCCGCTGCAACAACAAAACGGCTTTTTACACCAGTAATCGCGACCAAGCCTACATTTTGTGCAAAGGCACTTTGCATGAATGAGCCAAATATTGGTGCTGCTGCACTTGAAAGCATATCGGCACGTAGCCCATTGGTAATACGTTCAGCGTCGACTTTGGTACCGACAATTTCACCAACAGCGATAATATCAGCTGTAGTTTCAGTCATAATCACCAATGTCACAATTAGCATGGCAATAATGGCACTCAGTTCAAATGTTGGCATACCAAAGGCAAAGAAACTTGGGAATTGAATCCAATTGCCATTTGCGACTTTTGAGAAATCGCCAAAGCCCATCGCATATGCCAGCACTGTACCTAGCACAATTGCTAATAAGATGGATAAACGACGAATTGTAGCGTTTCGAGTAATATTCAGCACAATGACAATGGCTAAAGTTAGAAAAGCCAAACTAATATTTTCAGCACTGCCCCAATCAGGCGCTTTGCTATTTCCACCCATCATCCAACGTACTGCGACAGGTAGCAATGACAAACCAATCACGGTAATCACGCAGCCGGTCACGATTGGCGGGAAAAAACGAATAATTTTTGAAAAATATGGTGCTAAAAAGAAACCGATTAATGAAGCAACAATAACCGCACCATATACTGCCGAAAGCCCACCACCTGCAGTGACTATGGCAATCATCGTTGCCACACCAGCAAAGGATACGCCTTGAACTAGGGGTAATTTTGCACCGATGTATTTCACACCGACCGTTTGTAAAATCGTGGCTAAACCACCGACAAATAATGCTGCTGCAATTAATAAACCAATTTGTGCAGGTTCAAGTCCTGCGGCTGTACCAATAATCAGTGGCGGCGCAATAATACCGCCATACATCGTCAATACATGTTGTAAGCCATAAGCTAGGCTTTTCCCTGCACCTAAATATTCATGTTCTGGTGAAACTGTTTGATTTTGTTCTGTCATTTTTATATCCCCCGATCCGTTTTATGATGCTGTTTTTAGCTACCGCGATATGTTGAATAGGCAAAAGGGCTAATCAACAAAGGAATATGAAAATGCTGTGAGGCATCTTTTACTAAGAAATGAATCACTGCTTTTGGGAAAAAAGTTTCGGTATTAAGACTTTCAAAATAGTCCGCTGTGGCAAACTCTAAGCTATAGCTACCCGTAGAAAATTCGCTTAAACCAAAGTCGGTCACACGGCCATCTGCATTGGTTTGCCCTTCACCAAGTAACATACCGTCTGCATTGAATAATTTAATCAAGACATTGGCAGCAGGTTTCCCCAGATTTGTATCTAAAATATGTGAGCTGATCATGCACTTAGCTCCTGTTTTAATCTTAATAAGGCAATTTCAGCCAATTGATGATGGACAATACGCTTTTCAGTTTCTGGATCATTCAGCAGACGGTACTGCAATGCTTGTAATACATTTTCACTGCTTAAGCCTGAAGCTTTAATTAAGAAGATATAGCCGTACTTTTTTTCATAAGCGATGTTGCCTTTGAGCAATGCCATTTGTGTTTCTTCATCGGCTGAAATAGCGGATTGTTCACGGTTGGAAAAATTCTTTTCTAATTCAGAAAGTTCAGCTTGGGCTTTTTTTTCACCAATACGCGGGTGATTATCTAAAGCAGATTTAATTTCTTCCCACGACCATGTACGAGCAGCTTGAGCCGCGTATTCCAAAATACTGTCTAATGATGCATACGGACGCTGACTGAGCAGCTCATTCGCCCAGCTTTCAATTTGCACACAGTGCTTTAAAAATGTTTTTACATCGGCTTCGGATGCTTGATTAAATTCAACAAGTTGCACTATTAAATCGCCTAAAAATATTTAATGTTCGTTCAAAACATGTTTTGCAATATCAATGCCAATCCCTTATTTCTTAGACAAATTGCTTTTTATAGGCACAAAAAAAGAGGCGCTAAGCCTCTCTTTCTTCTTTATTTTTTTTATTACGGTGCATGGTGTTTTATCCAATGTTCTGCAATATCGGCACGACGACAAACCCATACTTTTTCATGCGATTGCACATAATCTAAGAATCTTTGTAGTGCTTTAAAGCGTCCTGGTCGCCCTAAAATACGACAGTGCATACCAATAGATAGCATTTTTGGCGCAGTTTCACCTTCGGCATATAACACATCAAAGGCATCTTTAAGGTATTGATAAAATTGCTCACCACTATTAAAACCACCCGGCGAGCAAAACTTCATATCATTACTTTCAAGTGTATATGGAATGATTAAATGCGGACGTGTTGCACCATCTACATTCGTCACTGTGCTCCAAAATGGTAAGTCATCGCCATAATAGTCACAGTCATATTGAATCTGAGGAAATTCAGCAAGTAATTTTCGAGTATTCGGGCTATCACGTCCGGTATACCAACCGATTGGTGTTTTACCAAATAGCGTTTCAAGCACGCTAATAGCTTGATCCATATGTTGGCGTTCTTGTTCGATTGGCATATCTTGATAATGCAACCAACGTTGACCATGCGATACGACATCATAATTGGCTGCTTTAATCGCTTTCACAATGTAAGGATTGCGTGCCAAAGCCATACCCACACCGAAAATGGTCATGGGGAGTTGGCGTTTTTTAAACTCTTGGTGAATGCGCCAAAAGCCCGCTCGTGAGCCATATTCGTACATGGAATCCATCGACATGTGTTTGTCTGGAAAACTGGCCGCGCCAATAATATCTGACAAAAACTGTTCTGAACCTGCATCACCATGTTCTACATGGTTTTCACCGCCTTCTTCATAGTTCAATACAAACTGAACCGCGACACGAGCACCATTTGGCCATTCCACTTTGGGTGGTTCTCCATGATAGCCAATCAGATCTCTGGAATAGTCTTGTTGTTGAATCTGGTCTATCAGATCTTGCCCACGTAAATATGTTGCTGTCACATCCACTTCCTAATTTGTTATATCAAACAGTCAAAAAATAGAATGAATTAAGCAATTAGTGCGCCAAAACTTAGTATACAAGTTTTATTTCCTTTCGGCTTTGTTGCACAAAGATTTGAAATGCAAAGCGCCCCTAATTGAGCCAAATTTAAGGCGTAACTTGGGTAAGTGGTCGACCTAATTCCGTAAATCTGTTGAGGACTGCTACACGTGCATGAATTTCATTCACCTGACTAGGAAAGCTTCTTGCCATTAATTTATCGCCTAATAATTTGATGCAATGCATCTTGGTTTCCACCAAACTGCGGCGATGATAGCCTGACCATTTTTTCCATAATGTCCTGCCTAAACGTTTAACTGTTCGAAGTAATTCATTTCGCTCTAGCGAGCTACTCTTTGTATCTTTCCATGGTTTCGCATTTTTTCTAGGTGGAATCACCGCATGTGCTTGCCGATCTGCAATGACCTGACGGCATTGCTTGGTGTCATAAGCTCCATCGGTATAAACAGAGTCAATCTGCTCAATGCTTTTGTCTTCTACAAAGCGTACTGTAATCTGGTGCGGTCCAATTTAATCCGCAAAGTTTAATCAGACTTTGCACAAAGCCAGTGACCATACGTAAAGATAGACGGAATAAGGATTTAATCATTAAGCAGCATTGGATAGCTGCGTCGGAGTAGGTTTGATTTCGCCCTTGTTTGCCTTTTGATGGAGCATACCATTGCGTAGCAGGATCAAACCAAATGGCAATATTTCCGCGACTCATGAGTGCTCGGTTATATGCGGGCCAA
Organism: Acinetobacter sp. TWP2-2-3; assembly: GCF_049896445.1. GTDB lineage: Bacteria > Pseudomonadota > Gammaproteobacteria > Pseudomonadales > Moraxellaceae > Acinetobacter. The sequence goes on along the minus strand of NZ_JAFCUI010000007.1, from coordinate 98,692 downwards.
TTGGTTGTGCGGTAGATTTTGTGTGTAGGCTTCTTCATTTGAAAATTATATCGCTGAAAAAGCCTTTACAGATAGGTTTGTGCAACAAAGCCTATCTGCATTAATCTTTTAAGACTTGCCTGTGGAATCATGATTTCATTTGTTTTTTACACTTATTGGTAGATGGGTATAATCATAAATTATTAAATTTTACATTTTTTGGATTGTTAGCCCTTATAGAGGTAGTCGTATTTTCATATTTTAAAGATTATTTACTTTTCAAAAATACTAAAATTTAAAAAAGAGAAGCCTTTCATATTCAGAAAGGCTTTGTGAAATAGTGTTTTGGAAATGATTAAAATAAGAAGTAACGCTGCGCCATTGGTAACACTTCCGCAGGCTCACAAGTCAAATGCACACCATCTGCACGTACTTCATAAATCTCAGGGTCAACCTCCATTACAGGACAATAAGTATTTAACTTCATATCTGCTTTCGAGATATTACGCGTGGCTTTACAAGGACTAATCAACTTCTTTAAAGCCAATTGTTCATGTATGCCTTGCTCTATTGCCACTTGCGATAAAAAGGTAATGCAGGTGTTATGTACGCCACGAGGGTAAGCGCCAAACATCGGACGATAATGCACAGGCTGTGGCGTTGGAATTGAAGCATTAATATCACCCATCGGCGCAGCTGCAATCATTCCGCCTTTAATAATCATCGAGGGCTTAACACCAAAAAATGCAGGCTTCCATAAAACAATATCGGCTAATTTACCCACTTCAATCGAACCAACTTCATGGCTTAATCCATGGGTAATGGCAGGATTAATCGTATATTTAGCAATATAGCGCTTCACACGATTGTTATCGTGATTTTGATTATCACCTTCGAGTGGGCCGCGTTGCACTTTCATTTTATGTGCTGTCTGCCAAGTACGTAATATTACTTCACCCACACGCCCCATCGCTTGCGAGTCGGAAGACATCATGGCAATTGCGCCCATATCCTGCAAGATATCTTCTGCAGCAATAGTTTCACGGCGAATCCGACTTTCAGCAAAAGCAACATCTTCAGAAATTGCAGGGTCTAAATGGTGGCAAACCATCAACATATCTAAATGTTCATCAATGGTATTGACGGTATATGGACGTGTGGGATTGGTTGAAGATGGTAAAACATTGGGTTGACCAATTGCTTTTAAAATATCTGGTGCGTGACCACCGCCCGCACCCTCAGTATGGTAAGTGTGGATGGTCCGGTTATTAAATGCTGCTAAGGTTTCTTCTAGAAAGCCACTTTCATTTAGTGTGTCTGTGTGAATGGCAACTTGTACATCGTATTGATCCGCCACACTTAGACAGTTATCAATCGCGGCTGGCGTCGATCCCCAGTCTTCATGTAATTTTAAACCCACCACACCGGCTTTGATTTGTTCAGCGATTGGTTCTGGCTGACTCAAGTTGCCTTTACCTAACAGACCAATATTCATAGGTAAATCATCAATAGCTTGTAGCATGGTCGCAATATGCCATGGGCCTGGAGTTACTGTGGTTGCAGATGTTCCTGCGGCGGGGCCTGTACCACCACCAATCATTGTAGTTGTGCCTGACATTAGTGCTGTTTCAACTTGTTGTGGGCAAATCCAATGAATGTGAGTATCAATCCCTCCCGCCGTTAAGATTTGTCCTTCACCTGCGATGACTTCAGTTGCTGCACCTAAAGGAATTGTAATGTCAGGTTGAATATCAGGGTTACCTGCTTTACCTATTTTCCAGATACGACCATTTTTAAGTCCAACATCGGCTTTGACAATACCCCACCAATCGACAATTAAAGCATTGGTAATGACGGTATCAGCGACCTCATCAGACAATAATTGTGACTGTCCCATACCATCGCGAATGACCTTGCCACCGCCAAATTTAACTTCTTCACCATAAGTCGTGAGGTCTTGTTCAACTTGAATAAACAATTCTGTATCAGCTAAGCGAACTCTATCACCTACTGTAGGGCCAAACATTTCCGCATAAGCACGGCGAGACATTTTCATTAATATATTTCCTATTCTAGATTTTTTGGCTTTAGCAGCTTTTGCAGCGGAATAAATTGAATACCCCATTTCTCCGTTAGCGCACCGACCACTTCAAATCCATATTTTTTATAAATATCGAGTGCATAATGACTTGAATTTATTGTGATTATATCGGGATCATTTTTAAGTATTTCTTGCTCTAAAAAGTCCCACATTTGTCGACCATAACCTTGACCGTGATATTCAGCTTTTAAGAAATAATGCATGACATGAGATGGAGCGATATACGCCAAATTCCCAACGATTTCTTCATTAATTTCTGCCACAAAATAATGAATAAGTGGTTGTTGGAAGATGTTTTTCAACATATCAGGTTTAAAGCGTTCACGTCCTTCTTCAGTCACGACAACATAATCGACAAAAGGTTCAATAACAGCAGCGATGGCTTCAACATCATCAACAGTTGCTGGGCGTATTTTCATTATTAACATTTAATTCTCTTATGCTTTTTCATGTACTTATTGAACTTATTACTAACAATAATTTAATTGTTCAACAAGACACTTGAGCATAAAAATAGTTAATCCAATTTACCCATAACACGCCCTGCAAACCCATACACCTCACGTTTACCTGCAAGTGCAACCAATTCGATATCTCGACTTTGGCCCGGTTCAAAACGAACTGCTGTTCCAGCAGCGATGTTGAGTCGATAGCCTCTAGCTTGCTCTCGATTAAATTGCAAAGCATCATTGGCTTCAGCAAAGTGAAAATGAGAACCGACTTGAATTGGTCGATCGCCTGCATTAGCAACACGCATTTTCAGTGTTTCTCGTCCGACATTCATTTCAATGTCTGAATCAGGCGTAATAATTTCACCAGGAATCATGGCTTACTCCTTATTTTTATTAGACAATGGGTTGATGAACTGTGACTAACTTTGAACCATCTGGAAAAGTAGCTTCGACCTGCACTTCTGCAATCATTTCCGCGACACCATCCATGACATCTTCACGACTTAACAAGGTTGTGCCGTAATGCATTAACTCGCTCACTGACATGCCATCGCGTGCGCCCTCAAGCAGTGCTGCTGAAATAAATGCAATTGATTCTGGATAATTCAATTTTAATCCACGCGCTTTACGACGCTCAGCAACAAGGCCTGCGGTAAAAATTAATAATTTATCTTTTTCAGTTGGATTAAGTTCCATAACAATTTCCTAATCTTCTAAAATGTAGAATGCAAAATGCGTGCAAATTCTTCTTTCGCTCTCGCACGTTTTGATTTTTAGTGTCCTAACCCAAAGGTAAAATGAACACTTAATCTATTAATCTTGCTAGACCTATCTACTTTCCAATGATGGCAAAACTTAAGTGCGCCAAATCCGTGGGAATTCTTCTGCTAGGTCATACCAATAGCGTCTTAAACGGGCACGGACTGCTGCAAAAGCATCATGGCATTCACGTACATCATCGCCTAAATAACGTGCACAAATCACATCATCTAACAGGGTTAAAGTCACCGCTAGATTCATCCGCATAATCAATTCACGGATTAATTCGATATGTTCAGCCAGTAATGTTGTTTGCCTTAAACGCGATGGTGCTACTGCCCAGAAACTTCCCATCACAGCATGTCCATTCATACCTAAACAGGATGTAAGCCACCGATCCTGCCCCTTAAAATTTAAACTATCTGCAACCAATAATTTGTCTGCACGATACAGCCTAAATTTGCTTTGGTATTGCCCTTGCTGAAAAATTTCACCACGTGCTTGTCGACCGATGACCAACATATCCCACCCAATAAAACTGGCCATTTCATCTAGATGAATATGTGTTTCAGAGTCTGCATTGGCACCATCAAAAAGCATGGTTTCTTGCGGTAACCATTCAAATGTCGCCTGTGCTGCGACATGTATATGAATATGCTGATAGGCTTGCTTGCCATTGGTTTTGTACCATTTTCCTGCACCGGGCGTGGTAACTAACGCATGCGCATTCGCCTCAACTTTCATATCAAAAGTCAGATGGTCTCCGCCAGCAATTCCTGCTGGTGGATGCACAATAATTGCATGGCAAATACCAGTTTTTTCAGGCCACAACATCTTCTGAACGCGTACAGGCCCATGATGCTTGCGATGCTGTAATACGGTTCGATTTGACTGTACTTGATAGGCAAAACCAAGTTCCAAACAGGCATACCACAGTTGGCTGTTATGCTGCTGTTGTGTCGATATAAATTTTGTTTCGCTTAATACCAGATCATTCATTTGCATCTCCCTATTATTTGAGATGAATGAGGCATCAAGCTAAACCAATTACAGCAACAATAGCTGTCAAAGCACCAATCATTTGCTTACCATAAGGCACATATTTTTGAATAAATGCGCCGACGAGCAAACCGAATACGTATATAGATGCCATCGCTGTAACCATACCAACGACCAGTAAAACTGCCTGACCGCTTTGGCCAAGTTCCGTACCATGTGCGATGCCATGAAAACCGGCCAAAAGTGCAGCAATAAAAGGAACGGCTTTATTGGTTTTGGTCCAAAGAGCAACAGCCAATACAATTAACGACGCAATAATGCCGTTTTCAGCAATTGCTGTTGCTAAGTTGAATTGTGCACCGATCATAAAACCGACAATCATTGCGGCAGATAAACCGAATAATCCGGCCCATTTCCAGCGCTGGTGTGCAGTCCAAATCAATACGCCAAATGCTAACGCCATCATTAGATGATCAAGCCCTGTAAATGGATGCACAAAACCGCTGATAAAACTATTATGGCTATGCTCATGGCCTGGATGCGCCATTGCTACCAAGGGAAAGAATGCCAACGATGTGAAGGTAATTCTTTGCAATAATAACTTCATAGTGGATGCCCCTTATGCTTTAAACAAACCTTGTTTCTCAATAAAGCTGATGATGTCATTTAAGCCATCTTTAGTTTTCATATTGGAAAATAGAAAAGGTTTTTCACCGCGCATACGTTTCGCGTCTTGATCCATCACATCTAAATTTACTCCAACCATTGGTGCAAGGTCGGTTTTGTTTATGATTAACAAATCAGATTTGGTAATACCGGGGCCACCTTTACGCGGAATTTTCTCCCCACCCGCCACATCAATTACATACAGGGTTAAATCTGAAAGTTCCGGGCTAAATGTTGCTGCCAAATTATCACCGCCACTTTCAATAATGATCAGTTCAAGGCCATCAAATTTTTCGCACAGGTCATCAATAGCCGCTAGGTTAATGGAGGCGTCCTCACGAATTGCGGTATGCGGGCAACCACCTGTTTCTACACCAACAATACGCTCAGGTGACATAGCTTCATGGCGTGTTAAAAAGTTGGAATCTTCTTTGGTATAAATATCATTGGTCACCACCGCCATATTGTATTTTTCACGCAGTGCCTGACATAAATTTAAAGTAAGCGCTGTTTTACCTGAACCAACTGGACCGCCAATACCTACGCGTAATGGGCTACGTTCTGTCATGTGAAATGTCCTTTATTTTTAAGATCTAAATAATCGTGAATATTGTGTTTCGTGTGCCATACTGAGCATGGCGTAATTAGGTAAGGCGCTACTGAGTTCAGCATCTTGCAGTGCTAAAGCACGTTCAATTGCCTCTGGAATCAGCCCATGCACATGCCATAAAATCCGTTGTCCACTCATCTGTCCAAGTGGTACAGTTTTCACGGCAGCCAACACCTGATTTTCAAGTACGGTAAAGGTATAAGCAGTCAAAACCTCTGCAACATCAAGTTCGAGTTGCCCACAAAGATGCGCATAGATGGGTACGAAACCGATCTGCTTTTTTAATTTCACAGGCTTTTTCAGCACATCACGAATCCACGCATTTAATGAAAATGCCAATTGCTGTGATTCAGCCAATAACTCTTTGCTTTCTCGACTTGCTCTATATAACTGCGCCCAGTATTCAAACTGCTCAGGCTGATCAAAAGATATTATTAGGCGTTTCAAAACGGGCAGCTCAAACCGTACCAAAAGCATTTCAAGCACTTCTTCAAAATAAGTAATGCTCGAGGTTTCATCAAAAATTAAGCTCTGATCAATCGCACTTTCTACCCCTTGAGAATAACAGTACGCCCCAATTGGTAGTGCCGTTGAGGACAAAGTCAACAGACTTAAAAGCTGTGAAGCATTAGGTGTGAACATGATGCAAAGCCTTAATTGGGCTTAATCTGTGATCATGCTGATGCTGTGCATAAGCACCGCTTTCAGGCTCAAATGGATGCATGGTTTCATATACCGTTAAACCAAGTCCAATTATCATTTCAGCCAATACATGATCTGGCTCAAAATACAGCGCCGTTGGTGTGAGCATTAAAGGGACGTGACGATTACCTAAGTGATACGCTGCTTTTAATAAATCAAAGCTGCTTGGTGCTTCTACTTTCATGAGTTTTTCTGCTTTGGCATCGACACGCAGTACATCACCCTCTTGAGTTGCGATATATGAACCGTGCCTTAAAATGCCGGTACGGGGTAAATCTGCACCAATATCGTGCCCGTTAGCTAAAGTTGCACGAAAACGGCTCTTTTGTCGTGTATCAAATGTCAGTTCAACTATCTCAACATTTTCTTGTACGACATTACCCTCAAGTCTTTCCGTATAGATTTTCATAAATACCCAATCTCAATTTCTTTTATCGTGATTCGTGAACTAAATTGATGCTAAATTCAGCATTAAATGAATGATTTGCATTAAAATAATGCACTATTCATGCCAATCTTATTTTGCCAAGCGTTTTATTTTTGCCGTGTCTATCTAATTATTTTGAAATTTGCTTCGTGCAAGACATCTTAATTATTAAAAAATATGTGATTGCCGATAATTATTCAGATGGCCATAAAAAAATCCCCCCATCGATGGAGGATTGTAGAAATAGAATTTATGCCAATCTAGCTAAGCATTAATACACATCTCGTCGGTAGTGACCGGCCTTACGTAAGGCATTAATTTGTTTAGCACCTAAAATTTCTACTAAAGCATCATCAATACCTTGGGCCATATTTAAACTACCACAGAGATAATACAAAAAATACAAAACACGAAGAAACCAGCCACATTCACATCAAATAAAATCAATAACTTAAAATAAAAATTCCAAATACACCCTATTTCCCACCCGCTTTGAGCCTCTCAAATTCATCAAAAACCGCCCACATTTATAACCACTTTCTTGATCTTTTTATAAAAATTAAAAGTTTTTTGTACTTCTTGATCTAAGTTAAAAAAATCAGGAGGGCGAATAAATGAAGCCTACAAAAGCAAATTCTCAGCTAGCCAATAAAAGACCGTTTTATACAAAGGATGTCATGATCCGTCCTTACCCGCCTCTGTTCAAAATTTACCAAAGCTACGCTCAGATTTTAAATGCCTCGCAACTGCCAACACACTTTCAACATGACGTGAGCCTAATATCTGCTACTGCACCTGCTCCAGCTGAGTTATTCGCAACAGATAACTTTCTTCTTGTTTATATAGCACAACAACAAAATATTCGAATCAAAGCTCGAAGCATTGTAGAAGCTGATGTAGACCTCATTCAGGTTCAATATCAACTCAGCAACACACTCTTTAAGTTGATGACTGAGCTCAAGATCAATCCACAGGCTCTTAATCCCGATAAGCTACTTCATAACTTAAATCAGTCTCTATCGAAACAAGCAATTTACGATGTGAATCAAAAGCTTTATGACAAACCCAGATGCAGTCTTTCTCGAGACCTACTCGCTAAGTTAATCGATTGCAGTCGTAATCAGCTACTTTATCGCCAGAAGCAAATCAACGGCACTCACGACCTACGAATTCAAGCACTCAAAAATAAATGTAAAGCACTCACGAGCGTACAACCATGCGCATCACAATTTTGGAGTTTAGACCATGAAAATTGAAAACATCATTGAGCGAATGCTAGATCATGAATTTTTTGATCAGGACTATCAAAATGCTATCGCACAGTACTTAAAACCTACAGTCTTAATCCCTGAATTAAAACCCTTATTGAAAACAACAGTCAGCTTCGATGCAGACTCTAAGTTTGAACTCCCAACAAAACTACCTCTCCCCCCAAGTGTGTCTAAACATCCGATCTGTGCCTATCTCTATTCAGTAGATCAGCATGAATATCCTGTTATACAACGATGGGCTGTGCATAATTTACATGCAGCATGTATTCTTAAAGCAATTCCGAATCCGACTGAAAAGGATCACCAAACCACCATTATTAGAGTGTTTAATCGATTTAGATTAGCAAACGAAGCTTATGCCGCATCGCAACAAGGCAAACAATTGAATCGGTATCAGCAGGAATATTTGTGGTTATGGGAGCAATTGCCTAGCCATGAGATTACCTTGGCTGACTTCGTGAAGAGTTTACGGGAATTAGAAAACGACTCTAAACTCAATCGTTTTCAGTATCTATTACTGCTTGATATACGGCGATTCTATGATTATGTCTTAGCACTTAAACCCAAGAAACATTACTCAGCACCACCCAAGCACATCGATGAGCCAATTTATTTGGATGAACACAACGTCATTTTACACTGTCCATATGACATGCCTCAGAAACAGCATCCTGCTCTCTTTTATGAGGAATTACAGGATGAACAGCCAAATCAGCAATACTCACTCAATACAGCGCAGGTATCGCCTTTAGCAAGCCAATCGAGTTATTTGCAACATCAAGTGAGTAAACTGACACAACAGCATATCATTAGACAACAACATAATTTTAGCTGTAGCAAGCATTATCCAGATTTCAACAGCCTGAGCTTACTTGTAAAACATTGCCATCAAGTCTATTTGAATCATCCAGAAAAAAATAAAGCGTATCTTTTTATTCTACTCAGTTTCTTAAGCGGTGTTCCGATTGAGCAATGGCTGGAGTTACAGACAAATCAGCGCCGTGTCCTAAATAATCGACAGAAGCTCATTTTAGAAAACGACCAATATTTTTTACGTTCAAAATTCACGCTATTTGAGAACACTGACTTTAAATTTAAAGAACAGTTACTCAATCAAGTGACCTACTTCGACTTACCACTAATTAAAGAATTAGTAGATGGTCTAAAAAAATCTCCTGTTGTGAGCCAGGAGCAAGTCAATCAAGCATTAAAAAAATGCCGTCACGAACTGTTTATTCCGTCTTTATCAACTAAAAAAATAAGTGTTTTACTACATCATTGTATTTATAGACATACCAAGAACGAGCAACTCGCTGACATACTTACGGGTATTGATGCCAATCGATCGGTTTCTATTTCATATTGTTCGTATCCAATCTACCGTTTGCAGCAAAGCTATCAGGGTACAGTACATCAGCTATCAAAAGACTTAGCAAAAGAAATCTATGTCATCGATGATGAGCAACAAAGGTTTGGTAGTTGTAAAGCCCCTAAACCAGCAATAGTAACGGCTATATTTGCATACTTACAACATCAGATCATTCAAGCTGAACATCAAGGAAAAATGCTTGATATGTTTAATCACTATAATGTATGGCTTTGGCATATCTTATTATTGTTCAGTGCAGCTCGACCTGTCAGCGACTTCCCAGGTTTCTTAAAAAATTTCGATTTAAAACAACAATGGCTTTGGCTTTCAGATAAAGAAATTCACAGTAGAACAAATGATGGTCGATTAATTCCTCTATGTGATTTTGTTGTAAAGCAAATCCGCTTATTCATTACCTATTTAAATGAATTCCAACAACTGTACCCAGAGCATCAACCGTATATTCAAGAAATTTTAAGCAGTAAAAAGCCTCTCCTCAGTGTCTATCAACATGGACAATGGCAAGCACTTAGCCCTCATTTAGTCAGCAGTTTCACTCGTATTATGCAACTTGATCATGCAAATTGGCTTAGGCACACGACTCGTGCATATCTCACTGAAAAAGTAGATGAAAATTTAATTTTAGCCCTGTTTGGGCATGAGCAGCATCAACAAGAAATGGGGCAAAAATTCTCAAGTCTCTCACTTCAACAATATAGAACCCTCACTACTCATCTTAACGAGATGCAGCACACTTATAAAATTGATGGAATGGATGAACATGCTTAAAGAAAAACACTATGCACATGAACGCCGTACAAAGAATAGAGATCAAAAGCGCATAAAAGAGCGCTTACAAATTCAAGCAATCATCGATGAATTTCTATCGTTCGAACAATTACAGCAAGCACAGCAATCAGAAGGAATACCAGCTCTCTTTAACCAAGTGACTCAGCATCTAGATCAACATAAACTTAGCTTTTCTTTAAAAAAGAACTTTTATCAGCATTTCCGAAAACAGATTATTCAATACAATCGAAGTCTTCAAACAGACGTACCTTTACCAACTCAATACCTAGTTTCTATTCAACGCACACCATTAATATTCAATGAATCGTGGCTTGATGGTTCAAAATTCGCAGTACAGCTTAAAGAAAAGCTTTTAAGATATTGGTACACGGCAAATGGTTTTACAGCGGATGAAAGTATAGGAAACATCCTGATCTGCGCAATCCTGTATGGCGGAATCTCTAATCTTTCCAGCTTAGATGCCTTGTTAGAAAATTTAAAAGAACAAGGCCCAATCTATCATCTTCAGGCATTACAACTACCGCTCATTTTTTTAGAACCTCATTCACCACACTATGGTGATTTATATGATCCTAAACAAACCTTAAGAAAATCACGAAATTTCGTACCCGATCGGTTAACTCAGCTCTGGATTTCTCGATTTAAAACACAATCAATAGATATCCAACACGATTGTTACACTTATATCCGTTACGTTTTTAATGCCTTAGAGCTTTCTTTTAACCAGAAGAAATTTTATCAGCTTTTACAAGCCTCTAGTCATTCATTTATGCAACTAGAAAAGGTCAAATTAAGTTCTGCGCTTGCACAGTGTTTAACTGAAGAAATAGAAACCTGTGGCTTAAGTCCAAGTGCTTTTAAACGCTATCTCTCACCTCAGCCAATACTTGACCACTCCCATCAAGCTGAAGAACCACAACCCCAAAATACCAATAACAAAGCAAAAGAGGAACAATTACACACTGCAGATCCTCTTGAGGCACTCACTGCTTTGCATAAACAAATTTTAACGTGCTTCAAAAATACTCATAAGATCACCACGGATCTATGTAACCTACTGCACAACCAACATGCCCATCTTCCAGAAAATGCTAAACGGCTTGGGCTTTGGCTATTTAGCTTATTTCATCCTGCCGTAGAAGATATTGAATCTATCGCCAAGCTTTATCAAATTGATCAAAACAAGTACTTACGCTATATCAACCAACAGCAGAAGATTCGCCATTCCTCAATTTATAGCTATTACACCAAGTTAGCAGAGACATGGTTACTACATAGCACTGACTTTATAGAAGAATCCAATCTCAACGACCATCTAGACGTGATCTACAACCGTATGTTAAACGGCATCGGTAAATCTAAATCACAGAAATTCGCCCTCTTAAAACGATTCCATCAATTTCAACAAATGCTATTCAATGCTGAATCCTTTCCACTGCAGACCGAAGGGCAAGATTTCAGCTCACCAAAAGCTGAAATCATCTCTGCAAAAACTTTTCAACAGATGCTCATCCAACTCAAAGGCTATCAAAACCCACGCTATACGGTACATGATTTAGAAATGCTAAGTATCGTATATACGATAGCTTTTCGCTCAGGGATGCGCATCAATGAAATGCTCGGCTTACGAATTAAAGACGTGGAAGGTGTTCAAGCCAGTTCAATTTGGATCCGTCCATATCGTTCAAAGAAACAAGAACATTTACTTAAAACAGATAGTGCTGAACGTAATCTCAACCTTCAAATTCTACTTACAGAAGAAGAGCATTTTAAATTTCAGAGATACTGCACGACACGCCGTAGGGCTTATTCATCCAATGACTATCTATTTACACTTTGGAATAGCACAGAACGTATTAAGCCATATATGGTCACCACACCATTACAAAAGATACTTGATGCAATGTTGCCAAGTCATTGTTATACCTTTCATTCGTTAAGACATAGTGCAACAAACAATCTCGCTATGATCTTGAATATGGACTATGAGTTTGTAAATGCCTTCACGGACTATTCAAACGATCACTATCAGCTACTCCGAAATGATCTCTTACGTTCTAAAACACCACAAGACTGTTGGTATTTACTATCCCATATATTAGGTCATATTGATCCCACTGAAACGTTTAGGAGCTATTTGCATCTAGCTTACATAATGGCAGGTTATCAGTTAAGAAAATTTGACCCATGTTTGGATCGAACCGTTATTCAAAAAATCTGTCCTAGCTTAAAATCACCACGACACCATCAAATAGCGCTTAGCTATTACGATGAACAAATATCACGAACAATAAAAATAAAATCTATAGCAACGCCTGATGAATACATCAACACATCTAATATTAAAGTTGATTTAACTCAAGCAGAGAACAACATTTTTATTTATGGAACGAGCAAGTCAGCTTATCCATTCCCTCTGATCGCAAAAATACTCAAGGCATTAGATCAATCTTATACACCTGAGCTTCTTGCTCAAAAGTATGACTTTTCAATTGAGACCCTCATACTGTGGCAACAAAATATACTTAGACTCAAACAACTCAAAAATCGCAAGAACCGGCCTCGCTTCATTATTGATGCTGATAAATCACAACGCATACTTCCGCATATTGAAACAACGGAAGAAAAAATAGTCTTAGAATATTTTTTTAAACAGCTCAACCAGCATAGTTATAATGATATCCATATATTAAATGCACTAGCTATTTTTGAAATGAAGGCTAACATTTCACACGCGGGATTAATCTTTAACAGTGCTGAAGTAAGACTAGCAAATCGATTTTTGACAGGTATTTATTCTTTATTTCCAGCAAAATATTGGCAGACCGCTCTACCTCCTAAAATCTCACAAGATAAGCTTATTGAAAAAATGCATATTAAATCAATACCTTACCGAATGAACAGCAGTTTAAGTAATGCTTTTAAGCTTGAACTAGTATCACAAAACAATGGAAAGGCACTAACCGCCTTACGCTATTGCATGTTGGTTTTACTGATCCTATGTACGCCGTCGCAACCTAGATCATAGCTGATCTGGCTGATAACCTGAAAACTCATAAAAGTCATGCAACAATTGAGCATAGACATCTGAAAAATTTATTATGTTTTCCGGTTGTAAACCATAATGGTCAAAATAGCGATCATCAATGAAATAAGCTAATCCTATGTGCGTGTTGAGATAAGTTGATACGCCCAGTTGCCTACAAAAGGCAGGATTATATTGCAACTGTAATTGCGTATTACAAATAATTTTTGAGGCTACAATTTTAGCTACATTGCGAATATTCAGATGTCGAATACTAGGATGCATCGATGTCAAAATTCGACTCGAAGAATAATTCATCATGAGCGTTTGGCCTTCAATTGATTTAGATTTTTATCAAGTAATGATTTAGTTACTTCTCGTTTCACAAGTAAGCATCTAAACTATGTCTATATTTATATAAAAACATGACTAAAACGTCAAGTTTTTATTGTCTATTTGGCGGTAATAATGACACTTGAATTAGACTCGAATGAACTTAAAATTCGATTGAAAGAAGTCAGAAAGATACGAAAGCTGACACAGCAAGAACTTGCTGAAAAAATGGGAATACCCGTAACCTCTATTGCGCATTTTGAGTCGGGCTCACGTAAACCTTCTTTAGAAAATTTTTATAAGCTCATTGTCGTACTTAATATATCAGCAGACTACATCCTAGGACGAAGTAAAGATATGAGTGCATTAGGTGTTGATCCCCTTGTGAGCACCCTGCAAAAATTACCTGAGGTTGAGCGAAGAATGATTGAGAAATTTATTGTTTCTTTAGATCATAACTAGAGTCGACCCTGCATATAGAATCTGAAGACTAGAAAATTAAAAAACCACTTAAAGTGGTTTTTTTGCATAGCCCCGAAATGGATATAAACACATTGTGTGTTTGCTATGTGGAATTGATCATCTAGTATTGCCTAGATGGTTGTTTAAATAGTGATTATTCACTCCTACATTTAGCTTTGTAAGTTTTATACCACTCTTCAATTTCGGCTGTATCAAAATATACTGCTGCTTGACGAGTACTACATTCTTTCAATGGCCGTGGAAATGAAAGATCATTTTCGATGATTTTACGTAAGCAATCTCGTGTTACATTAAGCAACTCACAAACTTGGTTGTATTTTAAGCGAAATGGCTTCATATTGTGACAAACCACTGGTATATCTAAATCATCAAATTTTTTAACAGTACGTACAATACTACGACGAGTATGTGATGTATGTGCTCTAAAATGATCCAATTGAGGATCCTCGTTTAATAATAGAGAAACCATGCTATCAAAAAAAAATAATTCAAATCCCATCCGTCCTAAAACACAAAAAAAGTGATCACGTTTTTGTGTTAATGCTTAAGTAAAGACTCGATATAATTACTCCACCATTGCATTATTTCGTAGCGTTCTTCTAGATGTGCTTCTTTATCATATGCCCCTTTAACGCCACCTTTTAAGTGAGACAGCGCAGACTCGATCACCTGAGATTTAGAACTAAAATTTTTATTCAAATTTGTTGATGCAATATGCCTAAATCCATGGGGATTTTGCTTACCTCGATACCCCAACCTGTTTAATGCCGCATTAAATGTCAGATTAGAAATCGGTTTATTAATATTGTCACGGCTTGGAAATAAGTATTCACTTTCTGGAGAAATCTCTTTTAACTCTATTAGAAGGTTCATAACATGTTGAGATAGCGGTATACCATGCTCAATGCCTCTTTTCATCATACTCGGCGGTCGGATCCATACAGCTTCAGCAAAATCAAATTGTTCCCATCGTGCCTGTCTCAGCTCCCCTGGTCGAGGGAACATGTGAATTAAAAGCTCTAAGCCGATCGCCACGGGTCGAGAAGAGGAATTTCTGATTAAAGAAATCATTTCAGGTAACTCATGAATTTTTACATGCTTCATGCTCTCTGTTTCCCCTTTAGCTAAATGATCTCTTATACCTTCTAAAGGGTTATATAAGAGATCTTTCTTAAATTTAGCTAAACTATAGGCTCCATAGCAGTATGAGATCAATTTTTCAATACGGTTAAAAATACCTTCGTTAATTTGTTTTTCTGTATAATGATTTAACCACTCTCTAGAAGTAATTGTAGCGTACTCCCGATCCCCAAAAACTGATAAAAGATGTTTCTCAATGGACTGTTTTTCTTTTCGATAGGTTTCAGCTTTCCACGTTAATTTCTTACGTTCTAACCACTCATTCATTAAAGTAGAAAATAAGGCATCTTTATCTTGTAACTTTATTTTTTTAATCTCAGCCTGTGTTTTTATTTCAAGCGTGCCATTTAACATACCTTCTGCTTTTTCTCGTGCCTGTACATAATTTACTGTTGGATAAGCACCCAAACCAATCCATGCCCATTTACCTTGATCATTCTTATAGCGATACTGCCAAGACTTTTTACCGTTTGGCTGAACTCGACAATACAATCCAGCAATGTCTGTGGGTTGACGATATTCTTTAGCTTTCGGCTTGAGTGCTTTGTAAATATCTTCAACGCTTTTTTTACGCCTTATATTTACATTCTGAGGTGTATTTTTTGAATGAGCGTTTACATCACTTTTTACATCATTTGTTTTCATAACTTATGGAATCTCCAGAGATTTTTTCCTTGGTGTATCCCTGAGTTATATTTTATTTAAAGGATACAAACAAGGATACACAGGACGTGTTCCCATATGAAGTTATATACATTTAAGTAAAGCATTAAAAAACCCTTAACTCTATTAGAATTAAGGGTTTAGATCTTATATAAAGCTATATAAGTATAAAATTTGGTGGGCCCAGACAGACTTGAACTGTCGACCAACGGATTATGAGTCCGCTGCTCTAACCAACTGAGCTATAGGCCCTATATGCTGAAAACTTTATTTATCAATAAGTTCAGGCGTCATGAATACTAGCTAAGATTTTTTGGAAAGACAAGTGCTTTTATAACTGCTTGAACATTTAGGCAGCAATCATGGGCGACTTGTCTTAGTCAAAATTCAGTTACTTAAGACTTCAGTATAGGAGGCATATAGAAAAATGAGATACATGCTGCATCATTTAAGATAAATGAGCCTGTATCTTGAATTTAATCCGGTCTACTAAGCGTAAAACTGATAGATTTAAGGTCTTAGTATATCTATAAGGTATCAAAATTCTTTATTGCTCAGGCAGCAATGTTAAAGGAATAGCCTAGAACTAAAGAAATAGAATGACTAGAATTCAGACTTCATTTCTTCGCCTTTATGTAAATCCTGCTTAATTTCGATCAAAGACCATACAATTATAAGCGCAAAAATCAATAAGGAGACTACGAAGGCTGTCATGTATGTCATACTTTTCAATCTCAGAGTAGAAAGAATAAGAAAATAGAAAAGACCTGTATCAGTCTTCTTCTTCGACAAAAGTCTAATAACTAAAGTGTGCTCTGGATAGTCATTTTTTCATCATTTTAAGACTTTTTTTGTATCTACTAATATTTTTAAGATATTAATATTATTTTATTTATATATATTAACTCTTAATCTTGCAGCTTAAAAAGATGAATAAATCATAGATTTTTACATTATTCGCTGATTTTATTGGAAAGCCTATTGACTGTATGGGCGAACAAGATGAAATTATGCAGTTCTCTACATACAGCTTTTACTTCTCCGTACTTATGCTAAATAAATTCCTTGGCGAATCTGCATTTAAACTTGCAGGTTGGCAATATCATGTCGAACCCGATGTGCTTGAAGATAAACAGGTCATTATTGGGTTTGAACATACCTCAATGATGGATGCGGTACTGTCAATTGCCCTGTTCCAGATTTATGACCTCAAGGTTCATACCTTGATTAAAAAAGAATTATTTAAAGGACCGTTTAAACCGCTATTGAACGCTGTGGGTGGTATTCCGGTTGACCGCAAGGCCAGTAAAGATATCGTGACCCAGATGGTGGAACATTTTCAGAACAATGAAAAGTTCAATCTGGTGATTGCTCCCGAAGCAACACGGGCTAAACAAGGTGAAGCACGCAAACCAATCCGTACCGGTTTCTGGCATATTGCCAAGGCTGCCAATGTACCAATCGTGTTGTTATACGCCAATTCCAGAACCAAGCAAGGTGGCATTCTTGGCAAGATCTATCCGACAGACCTTGCGCATGACCTGGCTTTGATCAAGCAACTATATAAAGACAAGGTTGGCCTGGATATCGTTATTCCAGAATAAGCTTTTTAAAAATAAAAGCACGGACATAATCAGCGATTCTGCTGTTTATGTCCAAGTCATCTGTCCATATAAATGTATAAATAGAATTATAAATCCCCCTATCCTCTTTCTATTTTTCCTCGATATTGCACTTTTTTTGTTTTTATCCTGAAATCTCAAATCCAGGCACTTTTTTTTAAAAAAACGCTTATGGTAGAATTTCGGCATTCTGATAGGCATACAGCCAATCTACAAGGAGCATAGTTCGCATGGCGGGTCATTCCAAGTGGGCCAATATTAAGCATCGCAAAGCAAAACAAGATGCGAGTCGTGGTAAAGTTTTTACCAAATACATTCGTGAATTAACCACTGCTGCAAAGCTTGGTGGTCCAGATACTGCAAGCAACCCTCGTCTACGTGCTGTGGTTGAAAAAGCATTATCAGTGAATATGACACGTGACGTGATCAACCGTGCAATTCAACGTGGTGCTGGTGGCGAAGATAACGACGACCTGAAAGAAGTGACCTACGAAGGTTATGGTGTAGGTGGTGTTGCGGTTATTGTTGAAACCATGACTGACAACTTGAACCGTACTGTGCCTGACGTACGTCATTGCTTCTCTAAAACTGATGGTAACTTAGGCACCAATGGCTCGGTGGCATTCCTGTTCACGAAACGTGGTGAGATCACTTTTGAAGATGTGTCTTTGGAAGATCAAATCATGGAAGTGGCATTAGAAGCAGGTGCTGAAGACATCGAAGTCACTGAAGATGATATCTTGGTCATTACCACACCTGAAGCCTTCGGTGAAGTTCAAGATGCTTTAACTGCTGCAGGTTTAAAATCTGACAATGCTGAAGTAGTGATGAGTCCTTCAACCAAAGCAGAAATCACAGACATCGATCAAGCGAAAAAAATCATGAAAATGATTGATATGCTTGAAGATCTGGATGATGTACAAAACGTTTATACCAACGTTGAATTCTCAGACGCAGTTTTAGCAGAACTTGATGCTTAAATATGTCTGATTCAAAAAACGCACCTTAGGGTGCGTTTTTTTATGGCTGTCCACCAACCTAGCTTTGATTAAACTTTATTGAGTAATCCGCTACAGTTAAAGACATTATATTCTTTAATGACAAAGCTGGAATGCAGTGCCACCACATGCTCAATTTTTCCAATCCGCTTAAGCAGGATTTCACTATAATTTTCCATATCCCTTGCCACCACTTCGACAATAAAGTCCGCAGACTGACCGGTGACCAAAAAGGCATTAATCACTTCGGGAATACTTTCCAGTTCTTCCAGAAATTTGGCAAAAGTATCGCTATCATGTTTGCTTAAGGATACCTGTAACAGCACATGCAGGCTGAAACCTAATTTCTGGTAATTGATTTCACGTTTTAAGCCACTGATAATATTATGATCGATTAAGTGTTTGATCCTGCGATGCACCGAACTGACAGATAAATTCACCCGCTCGGACAGTTCATTCAGATTGACATCTTCATGGGTCAATATTTCTAGAATATGTTTATCGAAACGATCCAGTTCCATTTTTATACTCTTATATCAATAATCAATAGATGCAGAAAATTTTGCGCCATCTCTGTTATACAATATTTATTTATTTTTCACAAAATTTTCATATTCTGAAATTTTTTTCCAAATGGGATTTCATTTTATAAATACGGTTTTCAGGAGGGTTTAAATGACCGTTAATCGCATTAATTAAAAATATGACCAATGGTATTTTTAATTAAATCTTTATTTTTAAATTATTTAAATTGGGTAAACACGACAACAGATAGGCTATTCCTCTCAGCCCCTACACGACTTAACCGTCTATCTTTTACAAGTGTATAGAAATAGATTAAAACAAAGGCGCTTTAAAAACAAAAATAGCGCATTTCAAAAATATTACACAAGGAACGGTCATGGCTTCTAAACTTTTAAGCTTGATAAAAACAAAAGTGAGTCCTGTTTTAACCGTCGAAACCCAAACGAAGAGCTTATTGGGCGGCTTATTCGGTGGAACGACATCAGGCACCCTCACCAATCTTATTGGCAATCTCACCGGATCCAATACTCAACCTTCAGTCAGGTCATTATTAAATAATCTCCTTTCTGGAAGCAGCCTGAGTACGACAAATCTCAGCAATTTATTAACTCAGTTTTCTGGTTCGAATGCCTCAAATTTAAATATTCAAAGCCTGATCAGTAGCTTAACTCAATCCAATGGCGGTAGCTTTAATATTACCCAGGTCACCAACTTATTAAAGAGCTTAATGGGGAGCAATAGCAGCAGCCTGGATCTTGGGGCTATTTCTAAACTGGTGGGCGGCTTATTGGGCGGCAGTACAGGCAATATTGATATTGGTAAAATTTCTCAACTGGTCGGTGGCCTGATCGGCGGTTCTGGCGGTTTAGGTGATATAGATATTGGAGCAATTGCAGGTCTGGTGGGTGGCTTAATCGGTGGCAATGGCGAGATTGATATTGCGCAAATCGCTCAACTGGTTAGTGGCCTGATCGGCGGTTCTGGCGGATTGGGCGGTGTAGATATTGGTGCCATCGCAGGTCTGGTCGGCAACCTGATTGGCGGTAATGGTGAAATTGATATCGTACAAATTGCTCAACTCGTTGGTGGCCTGATCGGTGGTTCTGGCGGATTAGGTGGCGTAGACATTGGTGCCATCGCAGGCCTGGTCAGCAACCTAATTGGCGGCAATGGTGAGATTGATATTGCACAAATTGCTCAGCTCGTTGGTGGCCTGATCGGTGGGTGGTTTAATCGGTGGCAATGCAGGCAGTGATTTTGATCTTGGTGCTATTACCAATTTAATTAGCGGCTTTGTAGGCGGAAATGCAACGGGTGGTTTTGATGTCGGTGGCTTCACTGACTTACTGAGCGGTCTGATTGCGAATGGTTCAAATGGCATAGACTTGGGTGGGTTATTAGGCAATCTCAATCTCGGTAGCGATCTGGATCTGGGTGGTATGATCGAAAGTATTTCCTCTGCTTCAAACGGCTTTGACCTAGGCAGTATTGCCGAAGGTGTTGGTCAGCTGGTTGGTAGTGGCTCTTCGATTGAATTGCCTGACCTCGGTGATCTTGTCCAAGGTGTGGGTACGACTGATTCCAATATTGATCTGTCTGCTCTCCTGCCGGGCATTAAAGATACAATTCAGAATATCGGCAGTGGCGGTTCTTCATCCGGATTTGATTTTGGTTCACTCCTCAATAATTTTACTAAAAATATTGATATCGACCAGACTAATCCTTGGGGTTAATCATAATCTCATTAAAAAATGCGCTTCATGCGCGTTTTTTTAATTCTTGGATTGGCATTTAAACTTATACACCACGCCAGTCTACCCGTGCATTGCGTTCGGTTCGGTAAATACGGCAAATATATTCACCCAGTGGTAGCTCATTCAAATACTGCTGATAGTCGCGATATTCTTCGGACAAGGTTTCAAAATTTTCTTTTTCCCACGGCGTACCTGGAATCGCCAGAAGCGGTGCCAACATGGAACAGACTGCAATATCCGCCAGACCTAAACGATTTCCGACAAAATAATGCCCACCTTGGCTGACCAGCATCTGATTGAGCTGCTGTACAGCAACATCGATGTGTTGTTTAGATTCCGCCACGGTTTCCTCATTCAATGCATACCCCTTGGCCACCATCGCTTTCAATAAAGGTTTAGAAAATTTTTCAAACTGGCGCAGATAGCCCTGCTCACCAATTAAAATATCCAGAGATTCATGATCAGAAGTCAGTGCTTGAGAGAGCATCCAGCGACGGACATGACGACCCAATTCCAAAGTAATTTCATTAATTTCTAAAGCTTTATTTCGAAAATATCCTTCCGCGTGCAGTAAACGATGTTCTGGATAAGTATCATCCAGATACAGAGCAATCTGGGTGGAATCTGCGATCCATCGATCCTGATCACGCAAAATAGGCAGACGATTCTGACCTGTTTTCAGGCGGGCAAAAGCGCGGTGTACCCCGGGTATCAGATTGTGAGCAACATAATACAACTCTTTATGGTCCAGCATCCAACGTGCTTTTTCGCAAAAGTGAGATAAAGGAAACTGGTATAAAGTTCGCATGTATGCTCCATGTTTATCGTTATTGGATCAGGGCGTGTAGGCCGCCGTTTTATTCAGATACTTTAGTCACTCACTTTTAGAAAAACAATGTGATTTTTATTCAAAAGTAAAATACTGGCTGATTATTCCTCTATGGTTGGTGGACTCACGATACATCCAGGAAAGCTCAGCGAATCATTTTAGGTCGCCAGAAGCATTTGATTGCAATAAACCGCAAGCGCATGACCTGACTTTAGCTGCGCTTTCATGTAAAATCGGGGGCAATTTTTATATAACGCTTTTGTGAGTTATTTCATGGGTTTTAATTGTGGTATTGTCGGCTTGCCGAACGTTGGTAAATCTACACTTTTCAATGCCTTAACCAAAGCTGCTATTGCTGCAGAAAACTTCCCTTTCTGTACGATCGAACCAAACACCGGGATTGTACCTGTTCCTGATCCACGTTTAGACAAATTGACTGCAATTGTTAAACCACAACGTGTTATTCCGACTTCTATGGAATTTGTAGACATCGCAGGTCTGGTAGCGGGTGCTTCTAAGGGTGAAGGCTTGGGTAACCAGTTCTTGGCCAACATTCGTGAAACTGATGCAATTGCTCACGTTGTGCGTTGTTTTGAAGATGAAAACGTCATTCATGTGAATGGTCGTATTGATCCATTAGATGACATCGCTACGATTAATACCGAACTTGCGCTTGCAGACTTGGATGCTGTAGCCAAAGCGATTACGCGTTTGACTAAATCTGCTAAAGGTGGTGACAAAGAAGCGCTAGCTACTAAAGCAGTTCTGGAAAAAATCCAGCCTTTACTTGATGAAGGTAAACCGGCTCGCGCAGCGGACCTAGATGATGACGAACGCAAGCTGGTACGTGGCTTTGGTTTAATGACGCTTAAACCAACGATGTATATTGCCAACGTTGCTGAAGACGGTTTTGAAAACAACCCGCATTTAGATGCAGTCAGAAAATTAGCCGCTGAAGAAAATGCGATTGTAGTTCCACTTTGCAACCAGATTGAAGCTGAAATTTCATTGCTTGAAGATGAAGATCGTGCTGAATTCCTTGAAGCAATGGGCATGGAAGAACCTGGCTTAAACGTTGTAATTCGTGCGGGTTATTCACTGCTTGGCCTACAAACTTACTTCACCGCAGGTGTACAAGAAGTTCGTGCCTGGACCGTAAAAGTTGGCGCAACTGCACCACAGGCAGCAGGCGTGATTCATACCGACTTTGAAAAAGGCTTTATCCGTGCAGAATGTATCGCTTATGATGATTTCGTGCAGTACAACGGCGAAGCCGGTGCGAAAGAAGCAGGCAAATGGCGCCTAGAAGGTAAAACTTATATCGTTCAGGATGGCGATGTTTTACACTTCCGTTTTAACGTCTAAGTATTTGCTGTTTAAAAAAAGCTCCTTCTTGGGGCTTTTTTATTGCTTATAAAAGAGGATTCATACGTATAACAGGCTTTCAGGAACCGCATAAGATCAACATATATTAATAATGATAACTATTCTCATATAAAAATATTAAATTAGAGCGTATCTTAAATCTAATGAAAAATAACCTAACTCCATTCTTCTTAAGGAATCCTGCCAATGAGCTACACCTTGCCTGCACTGCCTTATGCTTATGATGCGCTAGAGCCTCATATCGATAGCAAGACTATGGAAATTCATCATAGCAAGCATCATCAAACCTATATCAATAATATCAATGCAGGAATAGCAGGCACAGAATGGGAAGATTTATCAGTCGAAGCCTTAATTAGCAAATTCAATGAAGTACCCAAGCAACTCAGACAGAACGTGATCAACAATGCCGGTGGACATGCCAATCACTCCCTGTTCTGGACAGTGATGAGTCCAGACGGCGGTGGTCATCCTGAAGGTGAAATTGCCAAGGCGATCGAACATGAATTAGGAGGATTCGAGGCATTTAAAGAAGCGTTTACCCAAGCAGCGCTTAGCCGTTTTGGTAGTGGGTGGGCCTGGTTAAGTATGGCGCCAGATCAAACGCTTATTGTGGAAAGCAGTGCCAATCAGGATTCTCCGCTGATGCATGGCAATATTCCCCTTTTAGGTCTGGATGTCTGGGAACATGCTTATTATTTACAATATCAAAACCGTCGTCCGGAATACATCTCGGCTTTTTTCAATGTTGTGAACTGGAAAGAAGTAAATCGTCGTTATTTGGAAGCATTAAACACGCTTTAAATCTTTGAGGAGATCGACCATGTCTACACGTACAATGATTCAACGCATGATTGGCAGCACACTCCTGATCTGCGGTGTAATGGTACTTTTATTAGAACATATGTGGATGCCCTATTTTTAAAGCTTATTTTGCTAAAAAAGCCAGTCATTCAGACTGGCTTTTTATAAGTACATTTAAATGGGCAAAGGTTTATTGCATATTGGCAATTGCAGTACCTTTTTGCTTAGGATCGGTATTTCCGAGTGCAGGATGGGCAATGGCATTCTGACATTGCAGTTTATCCCGCTCATAATCCGCCTGTTTTTGTTGCAGGCTGTTGCCATTTTCCATGGTCGTCCGCGCCCAGATTTCCAGACTGGTCAAAGCTTTACGACACAGAGCATATTTGCCTTCGGTCACCGAATCGGTCATTTTGACATTAATACGCCAGTCTGTACTCAATTTACGTGCTGGTTGACGTACCTGTGTTTCCAGCTGATCCACTTCTTTATTATAGACCAGTGGATCCACTTCATTGATCAGTTGCCATGCGGCATTGGCATAAGTCGTCGCATCATTAGTCAATTTAGGTGCCGGTTTAATTTCTGGCTTATCAGTCGATTGACTGTCATTCCCACACGCTTGTAACAATATTGCCGTGCTTATTAAAGCAGCAGTCAGCATCGCACGTGTCTTGAACATCCACATATCAGGCTCGCCAATTTAAACATTTCGGCACTATGCTATTAAATTCACGTAGAATACACAATCTTCATTTGACCCATCGTTCAACTCTCCTTCAAGGTGTGTCGTGTCTGAACCGAATCAACTCGCTACGCAACCTGCTGGCTTCTGGCAAGGTGCAAAAGATAGCCAAGCGATTATCTTCACTTATTTACCAGTGTCGTTTGCTTTTGGTGTTTCAGCCACTCAGTTTGGCTTTACCGCCTGGGAAGCACTGTTCCTGTCCTGCTCGATGTATGCAGGTGCCAGCCAGTTCCTGGTGGTTGCTCTCTTAGGTAGTGGAACATCTATCTGGATGACGGCATTAACCGTGATTGCCTTAGACATTCGTCATCTGCTTTATGGCCCTGCGTTACAAAATCTGATTCAAGACCGGCTGAATTTAAAGAAAACGGCAATCTGGTCTTGGGGTTTGACCGATGAAGTTTTTGCCTCCGGCATGATCAAGCTCTCGCAACGGCGACAGGAATGGTCAGAATCCTGGATGCTCGGTTTAAGCCTGTTTAGCTGGATATCCTGGGCACTCGGATCTTTCCTCGGTGGCTTATTTGCCGATCAGGTCAGTAACTTGCCACAGTTCTTGCAGGCAGCACTGGATTTCTTGTTACCTGCGCTGTTCCTGAGTTTCTTGTTGGCAGCTTTTGAGAAAAAACATACTTTTGTTGTAGCTGTCACGATTCTGGTTTCTGCTGTGGCCTGTTATTTTATCGACCTGTCCGCCGCGATCTTTATCGGTATCAGTTCCGGTATTTTTGCCGGCCTATTCAAACACTATATTTTGAAGCAGCCAGATCCTGAGCACACAGGAGATCAAACATGAATCTAGAGATTATTCTGGTCGGGATTTTAGTCGGAATCGCCAATTTTGCCTCACGCTTTGGTCCTTTTTTTGTCATTCAGAAATTTCAGCAAGGTTCGCAAAAACGCGGAGCGTTGTGGCTAAAAATTGCCTTGGGTTCAATTGGCATTGCTGCGATCAGCTCCATGCTGGTGGTTGCTACCCTGCCACCTTTATTAGAAACACCGAATAAAAGTTTTGCGATGCTGGTTGGCTTTATTGTGCTTACGGTTTTGTATTTTAAGTTTAAACGTATCGTGATGGCGACTCTGACCGCAGCGCTCACCTATGGCCTGGTTTACACCTATGTTCCAGTACCCTTTTAAGCTTTAACTCGTTGATCAATCGAAACAAAGACTTATGCTAAACTCATAGTATAGGTCTTTTTTATATAACAATAAAAACAAGGAAGGATGCGCATGTTTGAGGTCAAACAGGTGATTGAAGGCAAAATCTTTATTCATCATCGGCGCGATGAAATGTTAACCGTATTCCATCGACATGAAGTGCCGGCACAATATTTTGAATGTTTTATCAATGCTCAAAATTTTACCGGACATTTTGTCGAAATACATGCTCAACCAGCAGATCAAGTTCGGGTGGTTTATATTAAAAAGAATAGCACCCATCAAATTATTGCTATGCTTAATCAGAGCCAATACGTGCTGCATCTTCATCCTTTGACATTGATTTTGGGTAAATGGAGCTTCAGACATCGTGTCCTGCCGAATACTCTAAAAATTTTTGCTGGTTTATTTGCGCTCCTTTTTATTCTTTTTTCAGCTACCACCGCCTTTTCAGCAGATCAGTTCCAGCTCACCACCATCTTGCGAGACTGCATTCAATTCACAGTTTTTGGGCTACTGTTATTTTTGCTGTGCTTTGTACTGCCTTTTGTATTGCCCTATGCGTATTTCCTGCATGTTCGTACATTACGTCTGTTAAAGATGCTAAATATCAATACTGAACAAGTTGCACAAATAGAAAAGCTCAAGTCTCGAAGCGGGATTTATCTTCTGCAAACGCAGTCTGACAGCGATGTGAAAATGACAGCGCCTCCTTATTAAAATCTAGAAAAACTTTATAAATAAAACTGTTGGTCAATATCACAATTTTGTATGAATCTTGGCTTAACTGTCGGCTCAGTTCTGCTATGCTAAAAGTCCATAAAATCAAGCATGGATGATCCACATGAGCGTGACTATTGGTACTCCCCTTCAATCTTCTGCCTATAAAGTTCTATTATTGGGTTCTGGTGAACTGGGCAAGGAAGTGGTGATTTCACTACAACGCCTTGGAGTCGAAGTTCATGCTGCTGACCGTTATGATCATGCCCCTGCCATGCAGGTTGCGCATTATTCCTATACCTTGAATATGGCAGATGCTGTAGAACTCAAACAACTCATCAATCAAATCCAGCCACATTTAATTGTTCCTGAAATTGAAGCGATTGCGACCGAAGTTCTGCTTGAAATAGAAGCCCAGAACATTGCTACAGTCATTCCTTCTGCTAAAGCCGTCAATCTGACCATGAACCGTGAAGGTATTCGTCGTCTGGCTGCGGAAGAACTCGGTCTGCCAACTTCAGCTTACCGTTTTGCCGACAGTTTAGAATCCTTCCGCGCGGCCTGTGACGATGTCGGCTATCCAAACTTTGTGAAACCGGTGATGTCATCTTCAGGCAAAGGTCAGTCTCGTGTTACCCGTTTTGATGAAGTCGATGCTGCCTGGGAATATGCGCAAACCGGTGGCCGGGTCAATCAGGGTACTGTGATTGTAGAATCACAAATTGACTTTGATTTTGAAATTACCTTATTGACTGTTCGTGCAAAAAATCCAGAAACCGGCGAAATCGAAACGTCTTATTGCGACCCGATCGGACATCGTCAGGACTCAGGTGATTATGTGGAAAGCTGGCAGCCTCAACCGATGACTCCAGCCGCGCTGGAAGAATCCAAGCGCATTGCCAACAAGGTCACTACAGCACTTGGTGGCTGCGGAATCTTTGGAGTGGAACTCTTTGTAAAAGGCGACAAAGTATGGTTTAGTGAGGTTTCCCCACGTCCACACGATACTGGACTGGTGACTTTAGCCTCCCAATTTCAAAGTGAATTTGAGCTGCATGCACGTGCTATTTTAGGCTTGCCGGTGAATACTGCACGACATAGTGTGGCTGCCAGTGCGGTAATTTATGCTGGAGTAGATGGCCGTAATCTTTCATTTTCTGGCCTGAATCTTGCTTTAGCAGACGGCAATACCGATTTGCGCCTGTTTGGCAAACCAGAAGGTTTTAAACGTCGTCGTATGGGCGTTGCCACGGCACGTGCAGAAACTATTGAACAGGCACGTGAACTGGCCCTACAGGTCGCTAACCAAGTTAGCGTCAACCAAAACTAAGCTGAAATACCAACGGACGACTGTACATGATCAACACCCATCCACTGCTGAATTACGCTAAAAGCAACCATGACATTAAAGCCATCAATCAATGGCGCAGTGATGTCGAAAATCAGCTTCAGGAAAGTTTTGAAAATGGGCAGTCGATTCGGGATATTATTCTGGCGCGTTCCAACCTGATTGATGAAGCATTGCAGTTTCTCTGGCAGCATGCCGAACTGGATCAAACTGATTTGGCCCTGTTTGCAGTCGGAGGCTATGGCCGTCGTGAAATGCTGCCTTATTCTGATGTCGACATCATGATCTTGTCAGAAGACGAGATTAACCCGGAACAGGAACAACTGATTTCTACATTCATTTCATCGCTTTGGGACGTGGGGAATTTCAAACCCGGTATCAGTGTCCGCACCATCAATGAATGTGTCAATCAGGCCAGCAGTGATCTGACCGTCGCCACCACCCTGATCGAAGCCCGCCTGATTATTGGCAATGAAAACCTGTGCAAATGGCCACGTCGCATCGTGTCACGTACCTGGACCGACAAAACCTTTTTTGATGCCAAGATGGATGAGCAGCATAAACGCTATGCTCAGCACAACAATACCGAAAGCAATCTGGAACCGGATATTAAAAATGCGCCGGGCGGTATTCGTGACATCAACCAGATTGGATGGATTGCCAAACGGCATTTCCGCGTCAATCGCATTTACGATCTGGTGCACCTCGGTTTTATTTCAGAATTTGAACTCGGTGTGCTCGAGGAAGCAGAGAGTTTCCTCTGGGAAATCCGTCATCACCTGCACCGCCTGACCAAGCGCGATGAAAACCGCTTATTGTTCGATTATCAGCGCGATATTGCTGCCAAATTCGGCTATGTGCGTGAAGAAGCGCATCATCCGAACTATCCAATTGAACAGTTCATGAAGCGCTATTATCGCAGTGCGCAGCAAGTGTCTACACTGAACGAAATGCTGCTGGCTTATTTTAATGAATCGGTCATTACGCCACGTTTACCGCAATATGAACGCCAGATCGAAGAAATCAACCAGAACTTTAAACTGGTCGATGGCAAACTGGCTGTGCAACATCACAAGATTTTCTCGGAAAATCCAAGCGCAATTCTGGAAATTTTCTATCTGCTGGCCAATCGTCCTGAAATCGAAGGCATTCGTGCGCGTACCTTACGCCTGCTGACCTTGGCTGGAAAACGTATTGATCAGGATTTCCGTGATAATCCGGTGCATCAGGCACTGTTTATGGCGATTATCCGTTCACCGCATCGACTCTATGACACCATGGTTGCCATGAAGCGTTATGGTGTGCTTGGAAACTATATTCCTGCATTTGGACAAATTCTGGGACTGATGCAATATGACCTGTTCCATATTTATACGGTCGATGCACATACCTTATTGCTGCTACGTAATTTAAACCGCTTTAAAGAACCTGAATTTGCCAAAGAATTTCCGGTAGTCAGTTCAGTGTTCCAGCGTTTGACCCGTCGTGACATCGTTTATCTGGCGGCAATTTTCCATGATATTGCCAAAGGCCGTGGCGGTGATCACAGTGAACTTGGTGCCAGCGATGCGATTAAATTCTGCCGTAGTCACGGTTTTACCGAACGTGAAAGCAACCTGGTGGCCTGGCTGATCCAGAATCATCTGGTAATGTCTGTCACCGCCCAGAAAAAAGATATTTCCGATCCGGATGTGGTCAAAGAATTCGCAGAAAAAATGGGTGATATGGAGCATCTTGATTATTTATACACTCTGACGGTAGCCGATATTAATGCCACCAATCCGAAGCTCTGGAATACCTGGCGCGCCTCGTTAATGCGTCAACTATATACTCAAGCACGTGACGTGATCCGTTCCGGTCTGGG
The DNA here is from genome assembly GCF_049896445.1 of Acinetobacter sp. TWP2-2-3. GTDB lineage: Bacteria > Pseudomonadota > Gammaproteobacteria > Pseudomonadales > Moraxellaceae > Acinetobacter. The sequence goes on along the minus strand of NZ_JAFCUI010000007.1, from coordinate 69,144 downwards.
CCGTCCGGTTGATTATCAGATGCTGATTGAAGATACCAAATTTGCAGCCAGTGAACTTCTGGTTCAGGACTTCTCACTGGATGAAGTAGAAAAAGTCTGGCAGGAACTTGGTGATGACTATTTCCTCAAAGAAACAGCAGATGAAATCGCCTGGCATACCCGTGCCATTTTACAGCACGGCGACAATCCTGCCCCACTGGTGCTGATGCGGGCACACCGTAAATATGCTCAAGATGCGGTACAGATCTTTATTTATACGCAGGATCAACCCAACCTGTTTGCCACCACGGTAGCTATTCTGGATCGTATGAATCTGGATGTACAAGACGCACGGATTATTACAGCGACTAAAGCCTTCAGTCTGGATACCTATGTAGTACTCGACCGTTTTGGTACCTTATTGACCGATCCGGAACGCGAGGCCACAGTGATTGAGGCTCTGAAAGATGCCTTGAGTCATTCAGATGAATATCCGGGCTTGATGCAGCGCCGGATTCCGCGTCAATTACGTCATTTTGATATTGAAAATACAGTCGATATCAGTGTCAATCCTGCCTTGAATCAGAATATGGTCGAAATTGCCACTCTCGATCATCCCGGTTTACTTGCCAAAATCGGTGGTTTATTTATGATGCAAGGGCTGGATATCCACTCTGCCAAAATTGCCACACTGGGCGAACGTGCCGAAGATATATTCTTTGTCACCAAAAAGGATGGCAACCCTATGACACCTGGAGAATCTGCCGAATTTGCAGCTGCACTTAAAACTGCGCTGGATGAAGCCTCTCATCAGGTTTGTAGTCAACACTCACATTAAAACGCGGTTACTTATTCATGAACTCTAGCTTGTCTCTACTGCATCCTTACCCGTTTGAAAAGTTAAATAAGCTTTTTGCGGATATCCAGCCTGCAAATATGCCCTTAATTCCCCTATCGATTGGTGAACCAAAGCATCCTGCACCAGAGTTTGTGAAACAAGCAATTATCGATAACTTCAAACATTTGTCGACGTATCCAAACAGTAAAGGCTTGCCGGAGCTACGTGAAAGTATTGCCCAATGGCTGACGCGCCGTTTTCAGCTAAATAGCATCAGTGCAGACAGCAATATCCTGCCTGTTTCTGGTACGCGTGAAGCGATTTTCTCGTTTGTACAGGCTTTGGTGAATCGTGAAGATGCACCTTATGTGGTGATGCCGAATCCGTTTTACCAGATTTACGAAGGTGCAACACTGCTTGCAGGGGCAAAACCTTATTTCATCAACTGTACTGAGGAAAATAATTACCTCGGTGATTTTGATGCTGTTCCGGCAGAAGTCTGGGAAAAAACTGCACTGCTATTTGTCTGTACCCCGGGCAATCCAACCGGTGCAGTATTATCAAAAGAGCAGTTTAAAAAACTGATTGCCTTGTCGGATCAATACAACTTTGTGATTGCTTCAGACGAATGCTATTCGGAACTGTGGTTTGATCAGGCACCTGTAGGTTTACTGGAAGTTTGTGCTGAAATCGGCCGGGATGACTATAAAAACTGTGTGGTGTTCCATTCACTGTCTAAACGTTCTAACCTTCCGGGTATGCGTTCAGGTTTTGTTGCCGGTGATGCCAACCTGTTAAAACCTTACTTGCAATACCGTACTTACCACGGCGCAGCGATGCCGGTGCAACATCAACTGGCGTCTATTGCTGCCTGGGATGATGAAGCGCATGTGGAAGAAAACCGGGTGCAATACCGTGCCAAGTTTGATTTATTTCAACAGGAACTCGGACATTTATTGCCACTGAAAAAACCGGATGCAGGTTTCTACTACTGGCTAAAAGTCGATAATGATGAAGCCTTTGCCAAGCGCCTGATGGAGGAAGCACATATTAAAGTTCTTCCGGGTCGTTATTTATCCCGCGATACTGAACAGGGTAATCCGGGTGAAAATCATGTACGTTTAGCCCTTGTTGCCGATCTGGCGCAATGTGAAGAAGTCATTCAACGTCTGAAAGCCATTCTCTAAATTTTATCATGACTAAAAAACCCACTGTAGATCAGTGGGTTTTTTAATTGAAATCAGATGAGTTCTATCTTCATCTCATACTGAGAAAACAACACAGAGTCTTACAACACTTTTGCAATTTCATCTTCAAGATCTTCAGGCTTGGTGGTCGGAGCAAAACGGTTCAATACCTTGCCATCACGGCCAATCAGAAACTTGGTAAAATTCCATTTAATTCCATTACCTAAAATACCTTTGGAATTATTGGTTAAATAGCGAAAAATAGCATGTGCCTCAGGGCCTTTGACATCCACCTTGGAAAACATCGGGAAAGATACCCCGTAATTCTTCTGGCAAAATTCACCAATCTGTTCATTGGAACCCGGATCCTGGCCGCCAAACTGGTTACATGGAAATCCCAAAATTTCCAGACCTTGATCTTTATATTTTTCGTAAAGTTTTTCTAATCCTGAAAACTGTGGGGTAAAACCACACTTACTCGCTGTATTGACGATCAAAAGCACCTTGCCTTCATAATCTGCAAGTGGCTTGCTTTTGCCATCTAACAATTCAGCTTCGAACTGATAAATGTTAGTCATGGATAGGTTTCCTCATCATTTTTTTCTTGTGTTTCTAAGTCCAAAGAAGCCGAGTTGACACAATAACGCAAACCGGTCGGTTCTGGGCCATCCGGGAAAACATGCCCTAAATGTGCGTCACAATGATGACAAACAATCTCAGTTCTGACCATTCCGTGTGAAGTATCAGGTAATTCTTCTACCACCGAACTGCTGACAGGACGGTAGAAACTTGGCCAGCCACAGCCGCTGTCATACTTGGTCTCAGAAGAGAACAGTGGCGTGCCGCAGCAACGACATACATAAGTGCCATCTTGCTTGGTATTCCAGTATTTTCCAGTAAATGCCGGCTCGGTTCCCTTCTCGCGCGTAATGCGAAACTCCTCAGGTGATAACTCTCTTTGCCATTCCCGGTCTGATTTATTGAGTTTTCCCATGATCACATACCTTTTTATCTTGCTATTTAAAATAGGATAATCCTATATTTACGTGATTCATTTTAAAAATTCTAGTCTTTATTCAACATTTTACAAAAGACATATAATGCCCAAAAAAGCAAAAAGAAAGCAAATATAAAAATAAAAGTAAGCAATTTTTACATTAAATGTTTTTTAGTGAGCAAATTTAATGGTATTCTTAGCTCTAAATTTGCTCAGGATTAAAAAATGTCGCAAAAAAAGAGCGTAATTTTTAAAAATCTGCTGCCTGTGATCAAACAATATCAGCAGCTTGGATTTACGCATGAAAAAATTGTTGCACTACTTCGAGATGAACATGATCTCGATCTAGTCACAACTGAGACATTTAAAAGTTATTTATATCGTTATGCAAAAGTGACCTCCACTCCATCCGAGAACATCAAAATGCCGAACACTTTCCAATCCCCTCGCGAAATCAAGAAATCATCCAAGCTTGATCATGTTTGCTACGACATTCGCGGACCTGTGTTACGAGCGGCCATCGAGATGGAAGAAGCCGGTCACAAAATTATTAAATTAAATATTGGTAACCCTGCCCCATTCGGTTTTGAAGCACCACAAGAAATTATCAACGATGTGGCTTTAAACCTACCGAATGCGATTGGTTATACAGATTCCAAAGGGATTTTCCCGGCGCGTAAGGCGATCTGTCAGTATTATCAGCAAAAAGGCATCCTGGATATGCACGTCAATGACGTCTATATCGGCAATGGTGTGTCTGAACTGATTGTTATGGCCATGCAAGGTCTGCTGGATGATGGCGATGAAATGCTGATTCCAATGCCGGATTATCCACTCTGGACGGCAGCAGTGAATCTGTCTGGCGGTACAGCGATTCACTATAAATGTGATGAAGAAAATCACTGGTATCCAGATATTACTGACATGGAAAGCAAAATCACGCCAAATACCCGTGGTATTGTGATTATTAACCCGAATAACCCGACCGGTTCGGTTTACCCACGTCATGTGTTGCAACAAATTGTCGACTTGGCCAAGAAATATGACCTGATTTTATTTGCTGATGAAATCTACGACAAAATTATTTACGATGGAATCGAGCATGTTGCTGTAGCAGCTCTGGCTGGCGATCAGCTCTGTGTCTCGTTTAACGGTTTATCTAAAGCCTATCGTATTGCTGGTTTCCGTTCCGGCTGGATGGCCATTACCGGCGATAAAGCACGTGCAGCAGACTATATCGAAGGTCTGGATATGCTAGCGTCGATGCGTCTGTGTGCCAACCATCAGGCACAATATGCGATTCAGACCGCACTGGGCGGTTATCAGTCAATTAACGACCTGATTCGTCCGGGCGGGCGTTTATATGAACAGCGCAACATTGCCTGGGAAATGCTGAACGAGATTCCAGGTGTGTCTTGTGTCAAACCTGAAGGTGCGATGTACTGCTTCCCGAAACTGGATCCGAATGTGTATCCAATCCAGGATGATGAAAAACTAATGCTGGATTTGTTACGTGCCGAAAAAGTACTTCTGGTTCAAGGGACAGGCTTTAACTGGCCAACACCGGATCATTTCCGTGTAGTATTCCTGCCGGCTGAAAATGAACTGCGTGAAGCCATTACCCGTGTTGGCCGTTTCTTGGCCAAGATACGTTAATTCTTGAAATAGACAATATAAAAAACCGCGCTGAGACGCGGTTTTTTATTTCTATGAAAAAATTCAGGCTTTTGACTGATGAAATCTTAAAAATCTTACCGGTTTCTTTGAGCAAATTTCTGCACTCAATGGTTTCTTTTCAGGCAATTTTTCCCTTTATTATGAAGATTCATGTTATTTTTTGACCAAACATAAAATTCCATGAGTACACGGATGTCCTCAAACACAATCAAGCTCAGCCTGTTTCTTTGTCTTAGTATATGCTTGGGCATTGGCATTCTTCGCTTTTCTTATACCGCACTGTTACCTGGCACACGCGAAGCCTTTGGCTGGAGTACAGATTTTGCCAGTCTCTTGGGCAGTGCCAATTTGCTGGGTTATTTAATCGGTGCATTTACGGCCATGCGTCTGCCTCAAGACCGCAGCATGAGTACCTATATTCAAATTTCAGCCTTTGCCGGTATGCTCAGCCTGATGTGCTGTGCATTTTCTGGTTTTTCTGAAGTATGGTATATCGCTTGGCGGATTATTTCCGGGATCAGCGGTGGACTGATGATGATCTTATCGCCGAGTGTGGTTGCACAGTGCTGTGAACTTCAGGATCGCCTCAAAATCAACTTTATTGGTTTTAGCGGGATTGGACTAGGCGTTTTAATTGCGACCCTGTTTCTGCCTTATTTGGATCAAATTTCCATACAGACGGCCTGGCTGATCTTATGTGGTTTTGCCCTGCTCATCTGTATCGTTTTAAGTTTACTAATTCAGAAATTTAAGCCGTATTTGTCCACACAAGCTCTTGCAGTTACCTCTCCTCTCTCTTTGAATAGCGTCTTTTATAGTTTATTGACGGTCTACGCGTGTAGTGCATTCGCCTATATACCGCATTCACTCTTCTGGATTGATTATTTAAGCCAGCAGTTGGGATTGAGCTTGTTCTGGATTAATTTCAACTGGATTCTGTATGGAATAGGCAGTGCCTTGGGTGCCTTTAGTGCTTATGTGCTGGCCAGAAAATGGGGTAATTTTGCTGCCCTGAAAATTCTTTATAGTCTTTATATTGTGGCTATTTTTATTGCGACTCTAGATACCAATCCATTACTCACTTTTAGCTCTTCCTTTTTCACGGGTATGCTAAATCCGGCTGTGGTCTTCCTGACCTCCTATACCATTTTACAACTGTATGGACTGGCTTATAAAAAACTCTGGAGTATTGCCACCTTGTGTTTCGCCTCGATTCAGCTGATCGGTGGACTCAGCTTTAGTGCGCTGCAATATTTTGGATTGAGCTATCATCAACAGTTCATACTGGCCACATTGGTTCTTTTATTAGGAACATTGCAATTGTTCTGGTACACACGTCCTGTCAGACTCAAGTCTGAACAACAAACTCAGCCAGTGTCTGCTCATGGAGAAGGAACTAAATAAGGATAAGGATTGGTTGCTCCTTGCCCACCCAGATAAATCCCATAATGTAAATGCGGTGGGGTATTTTTAGCATTGCCCGTATTACCCACATAAGCGATGACTTCACCTGCCTCAACCCAGTCGCCTTCCTGAATATCCGCTGCATAATCATCCAGATGTGCATAATAATGCTGACTCATATTGGGGCCAGTCACCCAGATAATTTTTCCACCCAGATTATTGGTGCCAATCCTACGCACAATCCCTTGGGTCGCGCTAAATACTGGCGTACCACGTTTGGCAAAAATATCCGTCCCTTCGTGTTTACGACCTGCACTACGCGCTGCTCCCCAAGTATCATTAATTTGGCCAACTCTGACGCCTTCAACCGGAATCTGTAGCGGAGCTTCTAACTTGGTTCTCTGTAATTGCCAATATAGATAAGGGCTTTTCCAACCGGCTGCTTCACCTGAAGGCGGTGGCTGACAGGCAGTTAGTAAAAAACCTATAGATAACAGTAAGCTTATAATCCGAAGAAATTTCACCAATATTCGCATCAAATTAAATAGATGACTTTTATCTTAATCATCACGGCCTAATTTAAAGTCACAATCCTGTTATTTTTAGTGATGATTTTATATTAGCCTCCAAATAACAAAACCCTCAAATGAGGGTTTTGTTATTTCAGGTGGATAGGAGATTATCTACGTTTTTTAGCACGAGATGGTTTCGATGGTTGTTGCTGTTGTTGCTGTTGCTGCTCTTCATTCTGAGCATTGTCCTGCTTATCTTTTTGTTGGACCTGCTTATGTCTCGCTTTAGCTTTAGCCATGATTTACTCCTTTGGAGAAACGTCTCTATATCACTGGAAGTTCCATTCATCACTGTAACGTTTATACAAAATAAGCCAATCGCTGAGCTGTATCCAAATACGTCAATGTAATACAAGCTTTAGTAAGTCGTTCAGCTTAGAACGAATCATTTCTAGGCTCATTACACTTCTTACATGATCTTGCAGCCTGATACTTATTTTAACGTTTAGCTTTTATCTGTTCAGACTTTTCCTGAAAATAAAACTATAAAAAAGCCCGCAGTAATTGCGGGCTTTAGCTCATAAATTGCATCGCAATTTTAGGCATCCATATTAGCAATGATCGCTTCACCAAACTCAGAACAACGTAGCAAGGTCGCACCTGGCATCAAACGCTCGAAATCATAGGTCACCGTTTTTGCCGCAATCGCACCCGAAATCCCCTTGATGATCAGGTCGGCAGCTTCTGTCCATCCCATATCACGCAGCATCATTTCTGCTGACAGAATAATCGAACCTGGATTCACTTTATCCTGCCCGGCATATTTAGGCGCTGTGCCGTGGGTTGCTTCATAGACTGCAATCGAACCGCCAATATTGGCACCCGGTGCAATTCCAATCCCACCAACCTCCGCAGCCAGCGCATCAGAAATATAGTCACCATTTAAGTTGAGTGTCGCAATCACAGAATAATCCGCCGGGCGCATCAGGATTTGCTGCAAGAAGGCATCTGCAATAACATCTTTAATAATAATGTCTTTGCCTGTTCTTGGATTTTTGATTTTAACCCACGGACCACCATCTAAAAGCTCACCGCCGAAACGTTCCAATGCGACCTCATAGCCCCACTCTTTAAATGCTCCTTCGGTGTATTTCATGATATTGCCTTTGTGCACCAAGGTCACACTCGGCTTGTCATTTTCAATGGCGAACTGAATCGCTTTACGCACCAGACGCTGGCTACCTTCTTTGGAGACAGGTTTGATCCCGATCCCACAATTGTCTTCAAAGCGGATGTTGGTTACACCCATTTCTTCTTTCAAAAACTTGATAACCTTTTTCGCTTCCTGAGAATCTGCTTTCCATTCAATACCGGCATAAATATCTTCTGAATTCTCACGGAAGATCACCATATCGGTTAGTTCCGGATTATGCACCGGTGAAGGCACCCCTTCAAACCAGCGTACCGGACGTACACAGACATATAAATCCAGTTCCTGACGTAAGGCTACATTCAGGGAACGAATACCGCCACCAACTGGTGTGGTCAGTGGACCTTTGATTGATATTACATAATCACGCAGCGCTTCCAAGGTTTCTTCAGGCATGTAGGTGCCGTAAATTTTCTCAGCTTTTTCACCGCAGTAGACTTCCATCCATTCGATGGAACGCTTTCCAGCGTATGCTTTTTGCACAGCAGCATCTACCACAGTTCGCATTGTTGGTGTAATATCTGCACCAATTCCATCCCCTTCGATAAATGGGATAATTGGATTATTTGGTACGTTGAGTGACAGGTCTGCATTAACGGTAATTTTGGTACCATCCACAGGTACTACGATTTTTTGATATCCCATTATTAGTATTCTCCCGGATGCCGCTGACAAATCTAAAATAATTGCCAATTAGGCAATACTTTCAACTGTTCTTAACGCATAATATTCTAATCCAGATTTGTTGTTTTTGAGATTTATACGGGAAATAACTAAATTTCCCTTTTAAATAAACCTCTACATTTTTTAAATTAATGTAATTATAGAAGTTATTTCCTATGAAAATCGTCATTCTAAACAAACCTTATGACGTCCTCTCCCAATTCCGTGCGGATGAAAAGCACCCAACCATGGCTGATTTTGTCAACGACAAAGATTTACGTCTTGCTGGCCGTTTGGACATGGACTCAGAAGGTCTGGTTTTCCTCACCGATCACGGTGGTCTCAACCAATATATCACCAATCCTGCCAATAAAAAGTTTAAAACTTATATGGTGCAAGTTGAAGGTGATGTGACCGAAGAAGCACTAGAACAGCTTCGTAAAGGCGTTGAACTGAAAGATGGCATGACGCTTCCTGCACGTGCTGAAAAAGTATCTGAACCTGAATGGTTATGGGAGCGTAATCCTCCTGTACGTTTCCGTGCCTCTGTTCCAACGTCTTGGGTTGAGATTTCGATCTGTGAAGGTCGTAACCGTCAGGTTCGTCGTATGACATCTGCTGTCGGCTTCCCTACACTGCGTTTGATCCGTACCAAAATTGGTGAGATTGATTTGGTTCGTATGGGATTGCAACCGGGCGAGACTAGAGAAATTGAACCATTATTATATCCAGACTTCCAGAATGTTCCTGCGGAAGAACCATACCGTTCACGCTCTTATGTGAAAAAGCCGGGTGGTACTGGCGGTAAGCCAATGGTTCGTAAGAACAAAGATGGTTCCGTGAAAAAGTCTGGCACCAAACGCATCTGGCAAATGGACGAAAGCGAAAAGCCGAAACGTCGCACCAATGGTACTACTCGTCCAAATACCAAGGCACCACGTGGTCGTGGCCGGGGTCGTGGTTAAAGCTCAGCCTATTCATCAGGTAGTGACAGGCTAAATACCACGCCAGACGGCGTATTTTCTACAGTTGCTCCCCCCTGATGGAGCTGCATAATCGACTGCACAATGGCAAGGCCCAGACCACCCGTCTGGGCTTTTTCATGTCGGCTGTCATCTATCTGATAAAACCGGTCAAATAAATGCGGATGATGCTCATCTGCAATCCATACCTCTGGCGTCAGCACCGATATTTTAATGCTATGGTTCAGTCGCTGTGCCGACACACTAATCTCACTCCCCGGCTGACCATAAGTAATGGCATTGCTGATCAGATTGGCAACTGCGCGCTGTAATAATGCGGTGCTGGCAGTCAGACTTAAATCTGATGGAACATTAATTTTTAAATGCATCTGCTTTTCTTCAGCCAGAAAACTGAAGTACTCGAGTAATTCTTGCAGCATCTCATTCAGATTGAAATTCTGTTTTTCAACCGTAAATCCACCATGCTCTACCCGCGCGATAAACAGCATGCTTTCAATCATCTGGCTTAGGCGTTCATATTCTTCCAGGTTGGAATAGAGCAGATTTTCCAGTTCAGCAGGCTCGCGCGGCCGCGATAACAGAATCTGTGTCTGCCCGATTAGATTGTTTAATGGCGTGCGAAGTTCGTGCGAAATATCCTCAGAAAAACGTGCCAACTGCTGATATGCAGACTGAATATTACCGAGCATATCGTTCATGGCCTGACTCAGCTCTTGCACCTCAAGCGTATTACTCTGCACATGAATGTGCTGATTGGGCTGCTGAATATTAACCTGTGCTGTCGCCAGCATCAGCTGACGCATTGACTTGAGAATATAGCGTCCAGCCAGCCAGGCCATAAAGGTCGAGAGCAATATACCAAGCAGACTATAGAGCACCAGCTTTGATAAATAGGTTGCCAGTGCCCTTTGTCCTTCTGCCAACTGTTTACCCGCTACCAGCTGGTAATTGCGACCATCAAACTGCACCTGTTTAAAAGCCAGACGTGTTGAAGGATGTTCAGCCTGATTATTCTGAAACTGTAATTTGGAGGAATAATGCAATGCCGGAATATGAACCTGTAAAGGATTGATCTCGATCAGACGACTATTCTGATGCTGCAGCAGCAATAAATTATCTTCCTGTCCTAGCATATTTTCATATAATTTGGGATGCTGGACCAAAAGCTTGAAACTCTGGGCATCTTCAAGAAAAATCTCAATCCGGGAAATACGCGCAGCCAGCGCCTGATCCTGCTGGGTCTGAATCATCTGTTGCATATTTTGATAAGACAGCAACGCCACACTCAGAAACACCACGCAAGACACCAGTGCAAATGCAATACTTAAACGTGTTGCCAACGGCAATAACACAGGGTTTTTCATGGACATTCATCTAGCTTATAACCCATACCACGTACGGTATGGATCAGTTTTGGCGTGTAATGATCATCAATTTTGCTACGCAGCCTGCGAATAGCCACATCGACCACATTAGTATCAGTATTAAAATTGATATTCCAGACCATGGACGCAATCTGGCTCCGGGTCATCACCTGTCCCTGATGTTCCATTAACAATTGCAACAGGGCAAATTCTTTCTGGCTCAAGTCGATCTTTTGTCCGTTACGGTAAACCTCATGCTTTAAGCGGTTCAATACCAGATCTGAAATCTGATAGGCCTCCTGCTCCAGACGCGGCACACGGCGCAACAGACTTTTAATTCGGGCCAGTAATTCAATATAGGAAAAAGGCTTGGTCAGATAATCATCGGCACCAAGCTCCAGTCCTTTAACCCGATCTAGCACATGATCGCGGGCGGTAAGCATTAATACCGGAATCTGGCTAAAAGTTCGCAGGGTTTGTAATACCTGCCAGCCATCCAGGTCCGGCAGCATCACATCAAGCAGCACCAGATCAAAAGACTGTTGCTGCAAACACGATAATGCACGCACACCATTTTCTGCGATGGCCGTACTATAACCTGACTCATTCAGTCCTTTTGCCAGATATTCAGCAATCTTGACTTCATCTTCTACAATTAAAATATGCATGTCAGTAGTTTAGCTGTTTTTAGCTAGTTCTAGATTACAAATTGGTAATCTGATTGTCATGCTGTACTGGCGGATTTTTTTCTAAGATAGTCCCAGTAGCCAATTGCATGAAAGATAACCATGAAAATTTCAATTGCCAACACAACCCTGACCATGCTCAGCAGCGTATTACTATTCAGCTCACTGGCACATGCAGAATTTAAAACGGCGCCAGTCATGTCGCTAGAAGTAGCAAAGCTCATGGCCAGCAACGTCATGCTTGCTTGCCAGAAACAGGCCAAGCCGGCGGCAGTCATTATTCTGGATCAGGGTGGCAACCTGCTGGCCAGCCAGCGCCATGAATCTGTCGGCATTCACAACCTGATTGCAGCGGAACGGAAAGCTTTCACCGCGTATTCAACTAAAACCAGCACACTGGATTTTATGCGCAATGCCCAGAAAAATCCGGATGCACAGAATCTGAATAGCTTGCCTGAATTGCTATTACTGGGTGGTGGCGTCCCTGTCATTTACCAAAACCAGATTGTAGGCGCTGTAGGCGTCGCAGGTGCGGGCGGTTCAGTACAGGATCATCAATGTGCCAATAGCGGCATTCAAACCACCTTAAAGCAGCTTTGATTTCTTTTAATTAGTAATTTTTTATTCCTTTGATTAAACATTATTCCGTCATTCCAACGAGGAACATAACATGAAAAAAATCTTAATCGCGACTCTTGCCACTACTGCAGCAACTCTTTCTTTTGCCCAGAACCCGCTGAGTGTACACGTGCTGAATCTGGAAAATGGCCTACCTTCTCCGAATGTAGAAGTGACGCTGGAAACACAGAAAAATGGCAAATGGGTACAGCTTTCACAAGCAAGGACCAATCCTCAGGGTCGTATCACAGCACTGTACCCAGAGAATAAAACCTTTGATAAAGGAACCTACAAAGTGACTTTTAAAACTGGTGACTGGTTTAAAACCCAAAAGCAAAACAGCTTTTTCCCGGAAGTACCGGTGATTTTTGAAGTAGATGGCTCAGTCAATCACTATCATATCCCGCTGCTATTAAGCCCCTATGGTTATTCAACCTATCGCGGCAACTAAGCTCTCCCACTTAAGGCCCACCCTCTTTGGGCCTTCCTTTTTTTTCTTGTTATTCTTTTATTGAAATGCCATTTACGATTCATATTTAGTGATCTAAAAAATAAAATGTATTCAAAAAAGGAGCTTTACATTGGATCAGCAAGCTAACCAGATGTTTAATCAGGACCAAGAGGTCTTTGCGATACATTGACTGCTATAGCAGAACGCAAAGCCAATAATGGTCGTACTAGCATTTTATGATATTCAAATGAGGAATCAGCATCATTAAATCGCAAGCTAAATTCAATGGAATTTCCTGACTGCTCATTAAATAAATATCATGTTGATATTTAGTCAATAAAAAAACCGATGCCTAAGCATCGGTTTTAAAGTTTGAAATTGAATTAAGCTTTAAGCCACTTTTCAGCTTTGGCCTGATCTTCAACTTTCAGTTCAACTTCGGTCAGTTCAGAACCCGCGGCTTGAACTTCAAAACTCATCAGCTCATCACGACGGAATGCATACACTGTAAAAGTACCTTGCTGTTTTGCATAGCTTTCAATGAGTTTGGTCGTTGCTTTTAAGCCATCAATTGCAATAATGACATCATTGGCAGAAAGGCCAGCGAGTACAGCAACCCCATCACGACGCGCAGATTGAACTAGAACACCTTCCGGCTTATCTACCAGTTTTAAACCGAATGGCAAAGACTTGTCATTTTTCAGGCTATAAGCCATACCAAACTCAGGGAATAGCTGATCGAGCGGCAATTCATCTGTGGTATTGATCAAGTGATTAATCTGTTCTGACCAATCATCTCCTGTCAATTCTTTACACAATTCAAAGATCGTCCGTTCATGCACCTGAACGCCTTTCTGGGCATTTCCATACAAACGGCGCATCAAAGCATCCAGACTTGAACCACGTAAACGCAGACCCAAATCCAGGCACAGTGCAACTAAACAACCTTTGTTGTAATAGCTGGTACCCGCATTATTCGAGTTTTCATCCTGACGATAGAATTTCACCCAGGCATCAAAACTGGATTCAGACACTGACTGAATCACACGTCCCGGATTTTGCAAATAGCGGTCAATCTGTGCTTTTAACAAAGTAATATATGATTCCTGATTAATCACGCCGCTGCGTAGCAAGATCAAATCGTCATAATACGAGGTGAAACCTTCAAAGATCCACAACAAAGAAGTATAGCCTTCTCTGTTTAAATCATAATTGACGAAGTTTTCAGGGCGAATGAATTTCACCAACCATGAATGGAAATATTCATGGCTACATAAGCCCAAGAAACGCTGATAATCTTTAGATGGCTCTTCTGGCTCATTGGCTTTCGGCAAGTCATCACGTGGTGAAATCAGGCTGGTAGAATTTGGATGCTCCAGACCGCCATAGCTATTGCCGGTTGCCATGGTCATAAAGGTATAGTCTGTAAACGGCGCCGAACCAAACATTGAAATTTCTGTAGCACAGATTTTTTCAATGTCCCGCTGCATACGCGCCGCATTCATCGCGTGTTTACCGGACACCACAAATTCATGTGGAATCCCATTTGCTTCAAAACTGAAACGGGTTTGTTCTGCCAGCTCAAATGGCGCATCAATCAGTTCCGCATAATTTTTGGCTTTGAGCGTGAAACGGCCTTTGACCAGACTTTTGGCTTGCATGCCGGTTGCCAGCTGAAAATGCTTTAATTCATCTGGCAGGAAGATTTCCAGTTCAATTTCTTTATTTTCCTGACCTTCTAGCCCCAGACATGCACAAGCCGGGTTCACGTAGAGACGATTTTGATCCACGTATGCACCACGAACGGACAGGTCATAGGCATACACATCATATTCCACCGTAATCAGCTCATGATCGGTATTGAATAAACGCCATTTGTTCTTTTCAAATTTCTGGATCTGTAACTGGCGCCCATCTTCATCATAGGCTTTGACCGCTTCAATGTGCTTGGAAAACTCTCTAATCAGATAGCTTCCCGGAATCCAGGTCGGTAATGACAAGACTTGAGTCGGGTCCGCAAGAAAACGAACAGTCACGTGAATAAGATGCTGACGATAATCGTCAAATTCAATTTGATAATGCAACATAATGAACGATATAAAATTAAAATAAATGAGATATAGCTTAGCTTAGCATTTTTTAAGCCAGTATGGTTTAGCTGTCTTATTTGTCTACATTTACGACTAGCTATCTGTATAAAAAAGGCATAGCATGCGTGAAAATTAAATCGTTCAACACCCGCCGGGTTATCAAGGAACACCATTGAAATACATCATCTCACTGATTGCGGTTTTCAGTTTATTTATTTCTGCATTTTCACATGCTGCCCTACTCAATATTGTGCCTGAAAGCGTTGAAGCTGAAGCCTGGACCATTCTGGATTCACAGTCTGGTCAAGTCATTGCAGAGCATAATGCCGATGTGCAACGCGCTCCGGCTTCGCTGACCAAAATGATGGTGGCTTATATTGCCTTAAAGGAAATTGAGGCCGGGAAATTAAATAAAAATGAAGTTTTAACCGCGACCTCTGTGGTAAAAACCGTGATGTGGGATGAGTCACAAATGTACCTGAAAGAAGGTGATCAGATTTCAGTCGATCAGCTTCTGGCGGGCTTAATTATCATGTCTGCTAATGATGCCGCAGTCACGCTGGCTGAGAAAATTTCGGGTGGTATTCCGCAGTTTGTTGAACGTATGAATCAGGAAGCCAAAGCGCTGGGCATGCAGCATACCAATTTCCAGAATCCGGCCGGCATTACCATGCCTGAGCATTATTCGACTGCCGCCGATTTGGCCAGACTGTCTATGGCGGTGGTGAATGAAACTCCAGATTATCTGTATTATTCTAAGCAGCCAAGCTTTACCTACAATCAGCATTTTCATCGTGCGACCAACCGTGTGCTTCAGGTCGATCCAACCGTAGATGGCTTAAAAACCGGTTTTACCCGTGCGGCAGGCTACAATCTGGCGCTGACGGCCAATCGTGTCACAGCAGATTTTGAAATGCCAAATCGCCGTCTGATTGTGGTGGTGCTGGGTACTAAAAGTGCCGCAAAACGCGCTGATGTATCACATAAGCTGATGAATCTCGCTTATACCTATACCCGCAATGAAGTAGCGATCAAAGATCAACAGCTACTGGCTGAATTGCCTGTGATCAAATCCACCTTAAAAATGTTTAAGGTGCAAACCAAGCAACCGCAGATCATTACCACTTCTTTATATGATCAGGGCTACAGTATTGACCTGAACCAGTTTGATCAAACCCAACAGCGTGTCATGCTGAATACAGGTGATGGCGTTTTAAAAAGTATCGAGCCTTTACAGGAAACGCAAACTCATATCAATGTTGAAGTGAAAGCATCTGAACTCATTGCACCTTTGGCGACCATGATGCCTTTGGCGACTATTCAGGTTTATCAGAATAATCAGTTGATTCGCACCATTCAAATTGAAGATCATGTCGAAATTGAAGAAGCCAACCTGTTTCAGAAATTCTTTACTTGGCTACAAGGCTTATTCGGTTTGTTTTCAGACAATACGCCAAGCGTAAAGCTTTATCCTTTAGATAGATAATAGCCCTACATCTCAAGTTACTTTTCTTTAAGCTAGAAGATCTACTCGCTGATCTTCTGGCAGATTTTCTTTTCTCCCTGCATCACTCCCCAAGACAGGGAAACTTACCTGCCCTCACAGAATTGCTACGTTTTGTAATGTGTATAACAATTTTAACCAAGACGCGATCTGGCCCATGCCATAGTATATTTTCTCTCTATTTCTCTTATTTTTATTAAAAAAATAAACAGGTTAATCATATATGACAGCACATAAAATCGTGATTGTGGGTGGTGGTGCCGGTGGTCTGGAACTGGCAACTCAGCTGGGTGAGAGCTTGGGTAAAAGCGGCAAAGCGCAGATTGTTTTAGTCGATCAAAAACTGACGCATATCTGGAAACCGCTGCTGCATGAAGTTGCCGCAGGCACCTTAAATCCACATGAAGAAGAAACTAATTATTTTGCCCATTCAGCCGCACATCATTATGAATTTGTCTTGGGGACATTTACCGGTCTGGATCGTGAAGCGAAACAGATTGTGGTAGAAACAGAATATTTCTCCAAAAAAGCCCAAGCCAAGAAGAACCAGCGCATCGACTATGACACCCTGGTACTGGCCTTGGGTTCTACCTCGAATGACTTTAATACCGAAGGCGTCAAACAGTTCTGTCATTTTCTCGACAGCCGTCCACAAGCTGATATCTTTCAGCAGGATCTGTTGCATCTCTATTTGAATGCTCAACATGAAGCTTCGAGCCGTGAACTGAATATCGCGATTATTGGCGCCGGTGCGACTGGAGTAGAATTGGCTGCCGAGTTGGTGGAGGCCAAACACAATTTCTTTAAATATGGCTTAAACAAGGTCGATCCAAATAAAGTCAAAATTACCTTAATTGAAGCGGCGGATCGTATTTTGACTGCGCTCTCGCCGAAAGTTGCTGAACATACCATGCAACAGCTGGAAAAATTCGGTATTGAAGTCCTTACCAGTCATCGTGTGGCCAAGGTAGATGAAGACAAAATTTATTTTGCAGATGGCTCAAGTCTGGATGCCGAGATTAAAGTCTGGGCCGCAGGTATCAAAGCACCTGAAGTCTTGGCACAACTGCAAGATATGGAAAAGGACAATATTCACCGCTTGAAAGTCTTCTCCACCCTGCAAACCAAATCTGATCCAGACATTTTTGCTTTTGGTGATTGTGCTCACTGCCAGCCTGCTGCAGATGAACCGGTCTTGGGTCCACGCGCACAAGTGGCTAGCCAACAGGCCAATTTCCTGGCCAATGCCTTGAAAGCACGTGTCAATGAAGAAAGTTATTTACCGATGTTTAAATTTTCTGACAAAGGTTCACTGATTTCCTTAAGCCAGAATAAAGCCGTCGGCGAGTTGCTCGGTCAGGTCAATGTGCAAGGCTTTGTTGCCAAATCGATGTATGTTTCTTTATATCGAATTCATCAGGCGACCATTCATGGTTATGCGCATGCTGGCATTCTCACCGCAAAAGATTTTGTTACACGAAAAATTTCTCCAAAGCTGAAATTGCATTGAAATTCCAGAATTTGGCCCAATCAATGAAAAAATCGTCAACAAAATTGTCAAATTGCGTTTTTTTGCTAATTTTAGTCTACAAAAATGCAATTTCACTTTATGATGTACCCTTAAAAAATTGAATGGATCAATTAACATGACTGCTATTGCAAATAACCTCGTGGTTTCTTTCCACTACACATTGACTAACGCAGAGGGTGAAACTCTCGACCAATCTCAAGGTGAACCACTTGCCTATTTGCACGGTGCAGGTAACATCATCCCAGGTTTAGAAAATGCGTTAGAAGGCAAAACTGTAGGTGAAAAATTCACTGTAAACGTTCCTGCTGCTGAAGGTTATGGCGAATACAACCCTGACCTAGTTCAAGAAGTTCCTGCGCAAATGTTCCAAGGCGTAGACAACATTCAGGCAGGTATGCAGTTCCAAGCTCAAACTGATGACGGCGTGCAAATCGTAACTGTTAAAGCAGTTGAAGGCGACAATGTTGTTGTTGATGCTAACTTCCCACTTGCTGGTCAAGACCTGACTTTCGAAGTTGAAATCGTATCTGTTCGTGAAGCTTCTCAAGAAGAATTAGATCACGGCCACGTACACGGTGTAGGCGGTCACCAGCACTAAGATCTTCTGATCTTGAGTGAAAAAAGGCAAAGTCAGACTTTGCCTTTTTTATTGCCTGAAAATAGCCCGCAGAATATTAACCATCCAATTAGCTATAAAAAAAGCAGAGCCATTGCCCTGCCTTTTCAATCCGATCAAGATCTCCTTTCAGAGGATGATCACTGAATTATTTGTTTTGGTTATAAATCTGCATAGCTGCTGGCAACTGTTGACGCATTTGCCCAATACGCTGGCTATTCGATGGATGCGTAGACAGGAAGGTTGCACCACTGCCGCCACCGAGTTTGTTCATTTTTTCCCACAGGGTAATGGCTGCATTCGGGTTATAACCTGCGCGCGCCATCAACATTAAACCGCCTTGGTCAGCACGGCTTTCCAGATTACGCGAGTATGGCAAGCCAATACCGATCTGACTACCTAATTGTGCTGCTGCAGCGCCACCTTGACCTACACCTGCTGCATTTAAGCCAATACCCAAAGCCAGATCAGTCAGGGCTTGAGCACCGATTTTCTGCTTAGAATGCTCTTCTAAGGCATGCACCATTTCATGACCCATAATCGCTGCAATTTCAGCATCGGTCAGATTCAGTTTATTCACGATACCGGTATAGAATACAACCTTACCACCTGGTGCAACAAAGGCGTTGACCTGATCAGATTTGAGCACAGCCAATTGCCACTGGAATGCTGTACCGGTTTGATTCATCTGGTTAGCAACTGGCTTCAAACGGTTAAATACATTATTAATCCGTTTATAGGTGGCTGAACTGGTATCCAGTTGGCCTTTATTGCGCGCATCATTGACCATGGCATTATAGCTTTGGCTCGCAGATGCATTTAAGGTCGCAGTATCTGCCCCTGCCATATCGGCAATGGTGGTACAACCTGATAATGTGACGACTGTAGCAGCCGCCATACTCAATAAAAGTTTATTCTTCATTATAATTTACTCCGCCTTGGCTCAAGGGCAATTTACATTGTAAAAATTATAAGTGAAAGCGCGCAGCAGCTAAACGCTTAATTCATTCATCTTCTTATAAATTATGTAATTTTTAACCCAAATACTGTATCGCCAACCAATAAATCAGACAAATAATATTGAGACCCAAATAAATCTGACTCAGTGGTTTTATTTTCTGTTCAAGTATTTCATCTTTACGTTTGAAATATAAAAAAGCATTTTGCAATAAAATAATAGGCACTAAAACACAGGCAATAATGACACTCAGACCAATCAGTGCCGCATAAATCACTTCGGGATTTTGGGTTTGCGCACGAATAATCATCATGGCAATTGTTGGCGCCCCGCCCATCGCGAATAACAATGAATAAAACATGGTCGCCGATATATTTTTTTGCATCCTGCAGCTCATTTTTCTTTCTTTATATACCGCTATGTTAAAGCACATCACGCTACATTACCGATGCAACTTTAGTCTTGAAATAGCTGCATAAATTCAGGATATAAAAAAACCCATCCGGAAATGGGTTTTTATCATTCAAGCTTTAATCAAATGAAGATTAAGCATCAAACGGGTGGCGAAGAACAATCGTTTCTTCACGGTCTGGACCTGTTGAAATGATGTCGATTGGACATTCAATCAATTGCTCAAGACGTTTTACATAGTTCAATGCAGCTTCTGGCAATTGATCCAGTGATTTCGCACCGAAAGTTGACTCAGACCAGCCTGGCATAGTTTCGTAAATCGGTTTTAAAGTTTCGAATGCAAGCGCATCAGAAGAACCGACACAACCAGAATCTGCAGCTTCATAACCCACACAGATTTTCACTTCTTCTAAACCGTCAAGAACGTCAAGTTTAGTCAGGCAAATACCAGAAAGTGAGTTTACGTCAACTGAACGGCGTAGGATTTCAGCATCGAACCAGCCACAACGACGTTGACGGCCAGTAGAGGCACCAAATTCATTACCAATCGTACCGAGGTGTTTACCAATCGCATCACCCGTGTCATTTGCAGCGTCATACACCAACTCAGTTGGGAATGGACCTGCACCTACACGCGTTGTATACGCTTTGGTAATACCCAGTACATAGTCAAGATGCAAAGGACCCAGACCTGAACCAGAGCTTACGCCACCAGCAGTGGTATTCGAAGAAGTCACATACGGATATGTACCGTGGTCAACGTCAAGAAGTGAACCTTGCGCGCCTTCGAACATGATGTTGTCACCGTTTTTACGGTAGTTATGCAATTCAGTGGTCACATCCACAACCAGTGGCGCAACAACTTTACGCCATTCGTCGCAAAGTGCCAGCACATCTTCCAATTTAACTGCTTCAACACCGTAGTATTCAGTCAGCTGGAAGTTATGGTAGTCCAGAAGTTCAGTTAACTGAGCAGTAAGATGTTCACCACCACGTACTAGGTCAGCAACACGTACTGCGCGACGTGCTACTTTGTCTTCGTATGCAGGACCGATACCACGACCTGTCGTACCAATCTTCGCATTACCACGTTTTTTCTCACGCGCCTGATCAAGTGCGATGTGGTTCGGAAGAATCAATGGACAGTTTGGAGAAATGCGTAAACGTTCTTTAACAGGAACGCCTTCTTTTTCAAGAATGTCCATCTCTTTGATGAGCGCTTCAGGAGAAAGAACAACACCGTTACCAATTAAGCACAATACGTTTTCACGTAAAATACCTGATGGAATGAGGTGTAAGACAGTTTTCTTACCACCAACCACAAGAGTGTGACCTGCGTTATGTCCGCCTTGATAACGAACTACCGCTGCCGCTTGATCTGTGAGCAGGTCGACGATTTTACCTTTACCTTCGTCGCCCCATTGGGTACCAAGTACCACAACATTCTTGCCCATAATAGCCTCATTACATCATGCTGTTAAAGTTGAAAGCCCCGCTCAGCGACATGAACACTGAGCCAAGCAGTTAAATCGTTTTGACTGTCCACTCACCATTCGCATTCACCAGCTGGTGCGTCGCATATGGAATCGAGTTTAAATCATCATTACCCAGTAACTGAATTACACTTAAGCCTTGTGCACGAATATTCTGAATTGCATTCAGAAGTTCTGCATCAGTGCCTTTAGGTGCAACCACGACCTGTACCGCATCAAACTGGCCTGCGCTTAAAGCATATAAGTCACAAGAGAAACCGGTTGCCGGACGCGCACGGCCAAAATGTTCACCAATGCCATCATAACGGCCACCTTGTGCCAGTGCAGCTGCACGGTTCGGTGCATAGACTGCATACATCAGGCCAGTATGATAATGGTATGAACGTAATTCAACCACATCAATCCCAATACTCAAGTTTGGCCAACGGGTTTGAACTTCGTCTTTGGTGGTTTGCAAGACATTAAAAGCCTGCGTAAATGCTGGATTTGCCAACACTTCAGCACTTAAATGCGCTTGTAATGCATCCAGGTCGCTGGCATAGCGTCCAAGTGCATAGAAATCCTGACCAAATTTCAGGTCTGCCGTGAATTCTTCTAATTCTGGCAAAGCCTTACGCTGGTATAAATCAGATAATTGCTGTTCAGCGACTTTGTTTAAGCCGGCTTGAGCCACCAGACTGCGGAATAAACCCACATGACCTAAGTCCAGATGAATACCATCTGCCAGACCTGTTTCCTGAATCAGACTGATCATCAAGTCGACCATTTCTACATCGGCATCGATGCTGTCTGAACCAAATAGCTCCGCACCTAACTGTAGTGGCGCACGCGAAGTGTTAAAACCGCGAGGCTTGGTATGCAGAACGGTTCCTGCATAGCAGTAACGTGCTACACCTTCCACTGGATGTACATGCGCATCAATACGAGCCACTTGTGGTGTCATATCGGCACGCACACCAAGCAAACGACCAGAAAGCTGATCGATTACTTTAAAAGTGGCTAAGTCTAAATCTTGATTCGATTCTGAGAGAGAAGATAGAGATTCGATGTATTCAATGAATGGCGTGTACACCAGCTGATAACCTCGAGATGCAAGGAAATCCAGTGATTTACGGCGCAGACTTTCAATAACTTGCGCTTGTTCTGGTAATACATCAGCTACACCATCAGGTAATAACCATGTCTCTGAAATGGGCATGTTGTAAACCTAAATTCTTGTCAGCGCGGAACGAATCCGCATAAAAAAATCGGGAGCACACCCGATTTCTCCTAGTCTAGCACGATAGTTTTGGCTGTGCATCGCAAATTTTATAATTTTCGCTACCTGATGAAATCAACAACAATTGTGTCAACTATCAGCGTTTTAATGCACATTTAAAACAAATAGCATGACAAAATCCGGCATTAAACCAAAGGCAATGCAGTCGTGCTTTTAACCGTTTGCAATGGAATTTCAGTTTTTACACTTTGAATGCAGGGAATTTGGGTTAAATGATGAATCTGAAATTTACGATAGGCATCCAGATCAGCCACCACAATTCTTAAAAAGAAATCACAATCGCCTGCCATTAACTGGCACTCGACGACTTCTGGCATTTCCTTGATCGCTTCGACAAATTGATCGACCACAGCAGCTTCTTGAGACTTGAGCCAGACGCGTGCAAACACGCTCATCGCCAAATTGACCTTTTGTGGATTCAGCAGTGCGACATATTGCTCAATCACGCCATTATCTTCCAGCTGTTTTACCCGTCTTAAACAGGGTGACGGTGACAAGCCAATTAATTGAGCCAGTTCATTATTTTGCAGTTTTCCATTCTTTTGCAGCTCATGCAAAATGCGTTTATCTATTTGATCCATGTCTATGCCTTGGCATTTAAAACCTCTTAAATTTAATTTAGCGCAATTTAATTTCAAATAAAACTCAAATCTCTTTCACTACAACAGCAAATAGCCTGAATATCGCCATAAAATATGGTCTAGTTTTGCAGTACCCAGGTCATTTCCATGCTTTTGTTCAGACAAAGCACCGCAGCAATAGTTGCCCCTACCGATTTCAGTGAATTTCAACGTGGCATGAAAGATTCTATTCCCATGCTTTTAGGGATTATCCCCTTTGCGCTGGTACTGGGTGCGACGGCAGTACAGAAGAATTTCAGCTTGCTCGAAGTGCCATTACTGACCGGTTTGAACTTTGCCGGCGGTTCTGAATTTACCATTCTGGAAGTCTGGAGCAGTCCACCAAATTTACTCATGCTGATGTTCATTACCTTTCTGGTAAATAGCCGGCATCTGTTGATGGGCGCCAGTTTGGTGCCGTATTTAAAGCATCTTCCGAATCTTAAAGTTTTTCCGGCGCTGTTTTTTATGGTCGATGAAAGCTGGGCACTCGGTCTGGCTGATGCACAAAGGAAACAGGCGCAACTGGGTTATCGTGCTGCGTTTAGCATGCCTTATTATGCCGGCCTGTGTTTTTGCCTGTACTTGATGTGGGTCGGATTTACCACACTCGGGGCCATGCTTGGACCTGTATTAGGCGACATCAACCGTTTTGGTTTTGATATGGCCTTTCCTGCTGTATTTCTGGTGTTACTAAGAAGTATGTGGAAAGGTTTTGAGGCTGCCCGGCCATGGCTGGTCAGTTTAGTCTGTGCGGCTTTGGCTTATTTATATTTACCTGCGGGCTGGTATGTGCCGATTGGCGCCTTGTCTGGAATCACTTCGGCATTTTTCCTGATTCAAGAGGATCAAGCATGATCCAGATAAATACCTTGGTGGCCATTATCCTGATTGCTGTGACCACCTATTTAACCCGGCTCTTGGGCTATGTCTTATTAAAAAATAAAACGCTGACACAGCGCCAGCGAAAAATTCTGGAAGTAGTTCCCGGCTGCGTGCTGATTTCAGTGATTGCGCCTTATTTTGTACGCGACCATCCGGCAGACCTGATTGCCTTGGCTTTAACGCTATTTGCCGCTACACGTTTTGGATTATTACCGACCGTCGCCATCAGTATGGTTTCTGCTGCAATTTTAAGAATTTTAATAATCTAACGCTAGAAAAACCCCTTTAAATGATCTCTAAAGGGGTTTTGTTTATTTCTGTGGATCAACCACTTTGGTCAGCAAACTGACCAGTTCGGCATTTTGCAATTCAACCTGCTGAAGTTTGGCTGTGGTCTGATCCAGCACTTCCTGCTGCACATGCATTTTTTTGGCTAGATCCTGCATGATTTCCAGGGTCTTTTTTAAATTTTCTTCCAGATGCACGATTTTTTCTTCGACTGGCACGCCTTCCACGCTACGTGGCTCATCACTCTGGTTAAACTGCAGCCAGATCAGAAAAATTACCGCCAAAGTCAGCAGTATAATAAATCCCCAAACCACCATCATGTGCTTGCTCTTATTTCATTTTATTGTCTTTATCTTAACGAAAAATGCTGCAGATAACGTAAATAATTCAGCCTCAATTCCTGATTTTCGATCAATTACCGGCAAATTCTCTTAAAACATGGCTTGCAGAATATTTACAGGCAAGAAAAAAGCACCGTATCTCGGTGCTTTTGAGGTTTAGATAACCCGAACTTAATGAAATGATTCACATAAATCCAGAAGACGGTTGGCATAGCCCCACTCGTTATCGTACCAGGCAAAGACTTTGGCTTGATGCCCAACGACTAGAGTCTGGGTCAAATCCACAATCAATGAATATGGGGAATGATTAAAATCACTCGATACCAATGGCTCATCCGTCACGGCCATGATTTCCGCAAAATCCTGCTGGGCAGCCTTGATCAGCACTTCATTCAGCTTGTGATCGGTGATCGGTGACTGGGAAACAAAAGTCAAATCAATCGCGGCCACATTAATGGTCGGCACACGAATTGAATAACCATCAATCCGATCTTCCATTTTCGGCATGACACGTTTTAAGGCACCGAGTGCGCTCGAAGTGGTCGGAATGATGTTATGTCCCGAGGCACGTGCACGACGTAAATCACGATGTGCATGATCCAGTACCGACTGATCTGCCGTCACAGCATGGATTTCGGTCATCAAGGCGCTACTGATCCCAAATGCATCATCGACAATTTTGACCAGTGGCACCAAAGCCTGCGTAGTACAAGAAACACTGGAAATGATCTGGTCCGATGCTTTGACCTCATGATGATTGACACCATAGACAATCGCGGCATCTACTGTATCAAAAGGTGCAGCGCCGATAATCACACGTTTCGCCCCTGCTCCAATATGCTGGGTCGCAGCTTCACGGGAACGGAACAGCCCGGTACATTCAAGCACTACATCTACCGCCAGGTTTTGCCAAGGCAACTTAGCCGGCTGCGGCTCACACAAAACCTGCACTTTTAATGCAGCCTCCTGATAGCTGATATGCATATAGATATGTTCAGCATCATAGCTAAGATCCACTTGCCCCGGAAAACGGCCATGGGTCGAATCATATTTAAATAGATGAATCAGGGTTTCAACATCGGCAATATCGTTAATGGCAACGATTTCAAAATTAAAATCTTTCGGATTTTCAAACCATGCGCGCAGTACATTCCGTCCGATACGCCCAAATCCATTGATTGCCACTCGTTGCATGACTTGACCTTTTATATGCCTATTTTAAAACTCTTCTATGTTAAAGGATTTCTGGCGCCGTACATTAAAAAACTTCAGTGAAAATACTGATTTTCGATTATTTTATTTCTGATCCATCTGTCTGTATTTGGATCATTTAAAATTCCGTTTATTTTTTAAAGAGATGGATATAGACGAATTCTACTGTGGGAAAATTCAATTTAATTATTCAGCAAAAAAACTGAGTAAATAAATCCTTAGCAATTGGTTTTAAAATGATTGGTGCATACTGCTTTTTCCGTTATAATTTGGCGTTTTAAATTTTTAAGCCCCGCATTGCAGC
Source organism: Acinetobacter sp. TWP2-2-3 (assembly GCF_049896445.1). Lineage (GTDB taxonomy): Bacteria > Pseudomonadota > Gammaproteobacteria > Pseudomonadales > Moraxellaceae > Acinetobacter. The sequence continues at coordinate 43,043 of NZ_JAFCUI010000007.1, read as the reverse complement.
AGAGCTCTTATATGCTTGTCAGACTGTGGTGTTTTAGCCAAATCGGAAATTATGGAGTGACTTGGTTGTGAGTACTCGTTTTATGACATCAGCTGAAATTCGTGAAGCATTTTTGCGTTACTTTGAATCGCAAGGGCATACACGTGTCGCGTCGAGTTCTCTAGTACCTGCCAATGACCCAACTTTGCTGTTCACCAATGCTGGTATGAACCAGTTTAAAGATTGCTTCTTAGGTCTAGAAAAACGCGATTATGTACGTGCAGTGTCATCACAAAAATGCGTGCGCGCAGGTGGTAAGCACAACGACTTGGACAATGTAGGTTATACAGCACGTCACCACACTTTCTTTGAAATGTTGGGTAACTTCTCCTTTGGTGATTACTTCAAACGTGATGCGATCAAATTTGCTTGGGACTTTTTGACTAACGAAGAATGGCTTGGTCTTCCTAAAGATAAACTCTATGCAACCGTTTACCATACAGACGACGAAGCATTCGACATCTGGAACAAAGAAATCGGTCTAGACGCTTCTCGCATTATTCGTATTGGTGACAACAAAGGCGGTCAATACGCATCTGATAACTTCTGGGCAATGGGTGACACAGGTCCTTGTGGTCCATGTTCTGAAATCTTCTTTGACCATGGCGATCACATCTGGGGTGGCCTACCGGGTTCTCCTGAAGAAGATGGCGACCGTTTCATTGAAATCTGGAATAACGTTTTCATGCAGTTCAACCGTACTGCGGATGGCGTACTGCACCCTCTTCCAGCACCTTCTGTAGATACAGGTATGGGCTTGGAGCGTATTTCTGCTGTTTTACAGCACGTCAACTCAAACTACGAAATTGACTTATTCCAGCATTTACTTAAAGCTGCGGCTGAAATTATTGGTCTGGATACTACAGCGCTTGAAGCTGAAGCTGCTGAGAAAGGCACACCAGTTCAGTATCCTGCTTCATTGAAAGTCGTTGCTGACCATGCACGTTCATGTTCATTCCTGATTGCTGATGGCGTAAACCCATCGAATGAAGGTCGTGGTTATGTACTGCGTCGTATTATCCGTCGTGCAGTACGTCATGGTAACAAATTAGGCGCAACAGGTTCGTTCTTCCACAAAATGTTGAAGCCACTGATCGAAGTGATGGGCGATGCATACCCTGAACTTGCTGCTCAACAAGCACGTATCGAAGCACAACTTCTTAAAGAAGAAGAACAATTTGCCAAAACACTTGAGCAAGGTTTGAAATTGCTTGAAGGTGAATTGGCACAGTTAAAAGGTTCTGTGATTCCGGGTGAAGTAGTATTTAAACTTTACGACACTTACGGCTTCCCGACAGACTTGACTGCAGATATCGCACGTGAACGTGACTTAACTATTGATGAAGCTGGTTTCGAAACTGAAATGGCTGCACAGCGTCAACGCGCACGTGATGCAGGTAAATTCGCGATCGACTACAACAGCGTAGTTAAAGTTGAAGGCGAAACTCAGTTTGATGGTTATGACGCAACTGCAGGTGAAGGTCAAATCATCGCAATCTACAAAGATGGCGAGCAAGTTGATGAAGTGTTTGAAGGCGATGAAGCACTGATCGTACTCAACCAAACACCTTTCTACGCAGAAAGCGGCGGTCAAATCGGTGATACAGGTATCTTTAAAAACGATACTGGTATTTTCGAAGTTCAAGATACCAAAAAATCTGGTGGCGCATTTGTACACCAAGGTATCGTGACGATGGGTAACTTGAAAGTTACTCAAAATGTAGAAGCAACAGTAAAAGCAGATATTCGTGCAGCAACTGCGCGCAACCACTCTGCGACTCACCTGCTACATGCTGCGTTACGTCAAATTTTAGGTTCACATGTACAGCAAAAAGGTTCATTGGTTGCATCTGATGTGTTACGTTTTGACTTTGCCAATGACCAACCTGTAAGCTTTGAACAGCTGCAAGAAATTGAACGTTTGGTCAATGCTGAAGTGATTGCCAATACTGCGGTGTCTACTGAACTTCTGGATATCGAGTCTGCGAAAGCTAAAGGCGCGATGATGCTGTTTGGCGAGAAATACGGTGACGAAGTACGTGTACTGTCTATGGGTTCAGTGATTGAAGAGAAAAACTTCTCAATCGAACTTTGCGGTGGTATTCACGTAAAACGTACCGGTGATATCGGTCTGTTCAAAATCACCTCTGAAGGTGGTGTGGCAGCCGGTGTACGTCGTATTGAAGCAGTAACAGGCACTAAAGCAGTTGAAGTTACGCAAAAAGCCGATCGCGATATCAATATGATTAACGGTTTGCTCAAAGCACAAAAAGACCAGACTTTAGAAAAAGTTGAAGCGTTGGTTGATACTGCATCGAGCTTGCAGAAACAGATCGAACAACTCAATCAAAAACTTGCTAGCCTGCAAGCCGGTGAACTTCTAAGCCAAGTTCAAAGCATTGCAGGTCGTGCAACCTTGATTACAACTGTTGAAAACATGGATGCGAAAGCACTTCGCAACCTGCACGACGGTGTGAAATCAAAATTAGAAAATGCAGTGATTGTTCTTGCAGGTGTAGAGGGTGACAAGGTGAGCTTGATCGCATCTGTGGCAAAAGACTTTACTGCTTCTATTAAAGCAGGTGACATCATCAAACATTTAGCGAATGAGCTAGGTGGTAAAGGTGGTGGTAAACCTGACTTGGCACAAGGTGGCGCGCCACTTAACGAGAAGTTTGCTCCAGTGATGGCAGATTTAACTGCCTGGCTTGCAGCAAAATAAAACTTCAATTTTGTGTAACTGACCCTGATAGGTACATCAGGGTCATGGCTTATATGGAACAACTATGGCATTAATCGTTCAAAAATATGGCGGTACCTCTATGGGTACTCCCGAGCGCATTTTAAATGTTGCTCGTCGTGTAAAGCGCTGGCATGACCACGGCCACAAGGTAGTGGTAGTGGTATCAGCAATGAGTGGCGAAACCAATCGTCTGCTTGCTTTAGCGAAGGCCATTACCGAAACCCCTGACCCACGTGAACTAGACCAAATGGTATCTACGGGTGAACAGGTTACGATTTCTATGTTAGCAATGGCGCTGAACTCAATTGGAGTTGAAGCAAAATCACTAACAGGTCGCCAGGTTGGCATGAAAACCGACAGCTCATTCAATAAGGCACGTATCGAATCTATTGATACTGAAGTCCTAAACTCAAATCTGGATGCAGGCCGCGTACTTGTCGTTGCCGGTTTCCAGGGTTTTGATGAACATGGCAATACCACCACTTTAGGGCGTGGCGGTTCTGATACTTCAGGTGTTGCAATTGCTGCCGCACTCAAAGCAGATGAATGCCAAATTTATACCGACGTTGACGGTGTATATACTACCGACCCACGTGTTGCACCAAAAGCAAAAAAAGTTGATCGTATTTCATTTGAAGAAATGCTTGAGATGGCGTCACTCGGTTCTAAAGTCCTGCAAATTCGTTCAGTTGAATTTGCTGGTAAATACCAGGTGCCTTTACGCGTATTATCAAGCTTCGACAATGATAACGATGGCGCATTCGACGAAGAATTTAAGCAAAACGTTGGTACACTTATTACGACTGAATTGGAAGACAACATGGAACAGCCAATTATCTCCGGTATCGCATTTAACCGTGACGAAGCAAAATTAACTATTTTAGGCGTGCCTGACGAACCGGGTATTGCTTCTAAAATTTTGTGCCCGATTGGTGATGCCAATGTTGAAGTGGATATGATTATCCAGAACGTTGAAGAAGATGGTACAACTGATTTCACTTTTACTGTGAACCGTGGCGAGTTAAATAAAGCCAAAGCCATTCTTGAAGCGACTGCTCAAGAAATTGGTGCGCGTGAAGTTGCGACCCGTTCAGATATCGTAAAAGTATCGATTGTGGGTGTCGGTATGCGTTCACATGCCGGTGTAGCGAGCAAAATGTTTACAGCATTGGCAGATGAAGGTATTAACATCCTGATGATCTCGACGTCTGAAATCAAGATTTCTGTGATCATTGAAGAAAATTATCTTGAACTTGCGGTTCGTTCATTGCATACCGCATTCGGTTTAGACCGTGAACAAGGCGAATCTAGCGCACGTGCTTAAGCGTTAAGATAGAATATTGTCATTGTTTGACAGTATTTTATAAAAGTCTACAAAAATGCAGAGCCACTATAGTTTTTTTTATAGTGGCTCTGTTATATTAAGCCTGAGGATTTTTAACCAGCTGAGATAGATTAAAATCTTTCACCCAGATGACAGAATTTCTATCCAGATCTTATTTTGTAATTTTTGGTTGTGCTTTTTGTTTTACATTCAATAGATTGCAGGTTTTGCATTTTGCAAGGAGAAAAACATGCTGATTCTGACTCGACGCGTCGGGGAAACTTTAATGATTGGTGATCAAGTCAGTGTGACTGTGCTTGGTGTAAAAGGTAACCAGGTTCGTATCGGGGTAAATGCTCCGAAAGAAGTCTCTGTGCACCGTGAAGAGATTTACCAGCGTATCCAGCATGAACGTGCAATGCATGAACATCTTCAACATATCGATCAAGATTACCAACCTTCTTATGAAGACGATAGCCAGACACAAAATAACTTTAATCGTTAATTTTTGTGCGAAGAATAAAGCGGCTTTTAAGCCGCTTTAAATTTGTCTGCATTTTATATAAAAATATTAAATACTTAGATACTTTAAATAAAACTTAAAGTTCCATACCCTGCTGTAATGCTGCAATCACTTTTTTCACCGGCCCAAAACTGCGACGATGTTCATCAATCACGCCATGTAAGGCAATCGCTTCAAAATGTGCCTTGGTCGGATAACCCTTGTGCTTGGCAAAGCCAAATTGCGGATGTTTCTGATCCATCTCAATCATCTGATGATCACGGGTTACTTTCGCCAGAATACTGGCTGCTGAAATTTCAGCATGTAGCGCATCACCACCCACTACGGCATCACAGCTCATACAAAGGCCTTGAGGGACTTTATTACCATCGACCAAAACATGCTCAGGCTGAACTGGCAAAGCTTCTACAGCACGACGCATGGCCAGCAAAGAAGCTTGCAAAATATTATGTTCATCAATCTCTGCCGCAGAAGCCTCAGCAATGGCCCATGCCAACGCTTTTTCCTGAATCTCGATAAAAAGTTTTTCACGCTTCTTCTCAGTAAGTTTTTTAGAATCATTTAAACCCTCAATCGGGTTGTTCGGATCCAAAATAACTGCCGCAGCGACCACCGAACCCACTAATGGCCCACGCCCTGCTTCATCTACACCAGCAATCTTCATGTCTATTTTTCCATAAAAAATAGGCTGAACCAGTCAGCCTATTTCAATTTAATCTTGGCTTAGTTTACAGCTTCAGCCACACAAGCGTTAATGGTTTTTGCAACCACATTGCCGACAATCGTCGCACGTGCTGCCGGGTCAATTGCTGCAGTCGCCAAATCTACCGCTGTTACACTTTGTGGCGCTTTTTCACTGACACAGCCACAAATTTCAGTCTGGATATTCTGCTTTTGGGTCGTAGTCATTAGACGTGTAGCTGTTTGCCATGCTGGAATATTATTCAGCTCAGTCGTACATTTTGCATTGATCGCGATTTTAAGCGCAGCCCCACCCAGCTGTTGAGTCGTAGTTTGCGTTTCAGGGCTACCTGTTGTTGCACAAGCCGATAAAACCAAAGTAAGCGGAGCAAGTGCAGCCAATAATTTTTTCACAGATCTGTTCCTTGTTTATTCATATATGAAGCGTGACGCTATTGTGCCGAAATTCACCTGAATAAGAAATCTATAAATCATCCTGAATGTTTAATCTGCACCCAGCCATTTCAATAGATGTTGCATGAAAGCCACCATAGCGTTGCAGATTTGGAATTGCTGAGTTGATTCGCCCTTTGCTAAGGTGCATCCATCTTTGAGGGCAATCGAAAATCACATGGAAAAAGTACAATATAGTCAAACCGCTTAATTACCCATACACTCGTTAAAGAAACGACTAAAAAGCTTATCTATTGAGTTAACCAACCATTTTTTCCTTTTTGCTTTCACCCATGCCCACATTTTTTCAATAGGATTAAGGTCAGGACTATAAGGTGGTAACCAAAGTATTTGATGCCCATGTTGGGCTAATAGATCTTGTATATCTTGTCGTTTATGGAAGGCTGCATTGTCCATGACAATTACACTATTCGAGGGTAATTCTGGTAATAAAAACTTATCTACCCAAAAATGAAATACATCCGAATTTACTTTGCTATCAAATAAGCCAACTGCAAATAACTTACCCTCATGGATTGCTCCTATTGCATTGGTTTGATTTTTTAATTGCCAATTATATGTTCCATAACAAGGAATTCCCTGTTTTGAATAACCATGAGGTCTATATTCATGAGATTTAAATCCACTTTCATCAAGATAGATGATCGGGTGTTGACACCTTAATCGGTTTAAATCTTTTAAATACTGCTCTCTGAGTTCTGTTTTTGCTTTCGGGTGCCGTAAGGTCTTTTTTTAACTGTAATATTTAGACGCTTGAGCGCATCTCCAATTGTAGAAGTACCACAACCAAAACGAGCAGCGCGTTCATATTGATAATCATCAGGATATTGCTCAACATCTGCACGTAAGGCATCATCATCAACTTTAGATGGTTTTCTTGGTCGAGTTCTTTTTATTTCGATTCGCTTTTTCCATTCGACAATTGTATTTTTATTAATTTAGAAGTGCTGAGCAACCGCTCGGATAGATTGACCTTCTTCAAGCTTGGCTAATATTTTCTTTCTAAAATGTATTGGATAACTCATATCAGTATTGTATTGGTTTTTTGGCGTGTGGACTATATTACACGCGCACGGCACAATGGCTGCACTGGATCATGGCAGTTATCTTTATTGCGGCCTGGCTGATTGGTTTTTATAGTGGGAATTTTTTAAGTTATGAGGTCGATGGCAGCTTTAAAGGCGATGTCATCACCCTGCATAAAAATATCGCCACCACCATTATTTTCCTACTGGTTGTGCGAATCTTCTGGCGTTATACCCATCCTGCCCCTGAACTACCGGACATGATGTCACCCCGGATGAAAACTTTGGCACATGCAGGTCATCTGGCTTTGTATTTTATGCTGATTGCCTTACCTGTCACCGGATGTTTATATAGCTGGAGTCTGGGCTATCCAGCACCGGTGCTGTATTTATTTAATCTGCCGGCACTGATTGCAGAAAATCCAGCTGTGACCACCATCGTAAAACCCCTACACATTTGGCTTTCCTGGGTGGTTGGCTTACTTTTAGTTGGACATATTGCTGCAGCACTGAAACATCATTTTATCGATAAAGATCACGTACTCAACAGCATGACCCGACAATCCAAATCTTCTAAAAAATAATCTGCAAAACCACACTCAATCAGCTTTCATTGCAAAGCTGATTTTATTTTAAGAACTCGGTCATGCAGCCTTTCAGACTGTTTGCAATAGCCTGTTGCGTGAGTTTTGACTTTACTTCTTCATCCAGAGTCGCTTTCAGTAAAGTGCTTGCCGGAATATCCTTGAGTGCATGCTCACCTACACATGAACAGACATTCTGTTCAAGTTCAGCTTTATTTTTGTCCTGCATAAAATAGGTCGAGGCAGTCCAGAATTTAGATGCTTTCAATTCTTTTGCACATTGGTATTCAATCACGGGTTTTAAAGTACGCTGTGTCAAAGTCATATCCGCATTTGAGCAAGCAGATACCAACACGCTACTGATGAGCAGAATTATATTTTTCAATTTCATATCCATCTATAAAAACAAAGGCAGAGCGAACCCTGCCTTTTATTTAAAAACTTAAACCAGGGCACGGATCTGGTTGATCCATTGCTCTTTTTCAGTATCGGTAATAAAAGAGGCTTCAAATGAGTTAATGGCCAACTGCTTGAGTTCCTCATTGCTTAAATCCAGTGCTTTAGCAATGGCAATAAAATTGTCATTCATATAACCACCAAAATAAGATGGATCATCTGAATTGACTGTAACGTGCACGCCTTGTTGCAAGAGGCGACGGATATTATGCTGCTGCATATCATCCACGACGCAGAGTTTCAGGTTTGACAATGGGCAAACTGTCAGTGGCATCTTTTCTGCGATCAGGCGCTGCATTAACTCCGGATCTTCTTCCGAACGAACCCCATGATCAATACGATTCACTTTCAGCAAATCTAAAGCTTCCCAGACATAAGCTGCCGGACCTTCCTCACCTGCATGTGCTACAACCAAGAAACCTGCTTCACGCGCTTTAGCAAAGACACGTTCAAACTTTGAAGGTGGATGCCCGACTTCACTTGAATCCAGACCGACCGCAATAATCTGGTCTTTATAAGGTAAGGCCTGTTCCAGTGTTGCAAATGCAGCATCTTCACTTAAATGACGCAAGAAACACATAATCAGATGTGAACTGATACCAAGTTTAGTTTTGGCATCATCACAGGCTTTTTGCAAGCCGTTGATCACGGTTGAAAAAGCAACACCACGATCGGTATGGGTTTGTGGATCAAAGAACATTTCAGTATGCACGACCCGGTCTTCAGCACATTTTTCAAAATACGCCCACGCCAGATCATAAAAATCCTGTTCATGAATCAGCACAGCAGCACCAGCATAATAAATATCTAGAAACGACTGAAGATTATGAAAGTTATACGCCTGTTTAACTTCTTCAACAGATTTATACGGGATGGCAATTTTATTACGCTGAGCGATCGCAAACATTAGCTCAGGCTCAAAAGTGCCCTCAATATGAACATGAAGCTCGGCCTTTGGCAAAGCTCGAATCAACTCAAGACGGTTCATCGCTTCTCCTCATGAAACCTAAAATAATAAAAAAAGGGTGCAAACTGAGTTTACACCCTTTCCAAATCTAGAAAAATTAGCCGCCAAATAGTGCGAATTTAAGCGTCCATAGTACTGCAATAATCCAGACCATATACGGTACTGTTGATGCCTTACCGGTTAACAATTTGATCAGTGCATAGCTGATGAAGCCCATCGCAATACCATCCGCAATTGAATAGGTAAATGGCATAAATACAATGGTTAAAAATGCAGGAACTGCTTCTGTAATATCTTCCCAGTCAATATGCACGATACCTTGAATCATTAAGACACCGACAAATAACAGCGCTGGCGCTGTTGCAAAGCTTGGTACAGACTGTGCCAATGGAGCCAGGAACAAACAGGCAACAAACAGGATACCGACTACAACAGCAGTTAGTCCTGTACGGCCACCGGCTGCTACGCCCGCAGAAGATTCAATGTATGGCGTAGTCGAAGATGTACCCAGCGCTGCACCTGCAACAATTGCAGAAGAGTCCGCAAAAAGTGCTTTTTTCAAACGCGGCAGTTTGCCATCTTTCAACAGGCCTGCACGGTGCGAAACACCAACCAGCGTACCGGTTGAATCGAATAAATCGACCAAGAAGAAGACAAAAATCACCCCGATTAAGCTGGCAGTGAATAGACCTTCAAAGCTCATTTGCATAAATGTTGGTGCAATCGATGGTACTGCGCCCACCACACCTTTAAATTCACTCAGACCCAATGCTGCTGAAATACCGGTTAACACCAAGATACTGATGATGATCGCACCACGCACTTTAAAGTGATGCATCACAACAACCAGAAGGAAACCAAATAATGCAAGCAAAACCGATGGTTGTTTTAAATCACCCAAACCTACCAACGTAGCGGGATTATCCACAATCAGGCCGGCATTTTTCAAAGCAATCAGCGCCAAGAATAAGCCAATACCACCACCGATGGCCAGTTTCAGCGACATTGGAATCGCATTTACAATGGCTTCACGGATTTTGAACATGCTGATCGCAATAAACACAAGACCGGAGATAAACACAGCCCCGAGTGCTGTTTGCCAAGGCACACCCATTCCCAAACAGACGGAATAGGTAAAGAAGGCATTTAAGCCCATGCCTGGTGCAAGTGCAATTGGATAATTTGCAATCAAGCCCATGACTAAACAGCCAATCGCGGCTGCAAGACAGGTTGCTACAAAGACAGCCCCATGATCCATCCCCGTTTCGGACAAAATCATCGGATTGACAATAATGATGTAACACATCGTTAAGAATGTAGTTACACCGGCAAGAACTTCTGTACGGAAACTGGTTTTGTTTTCACTCAGTTTAAACAGACGTTCAAGCATACTTTCTGAAGATGGATTAGGAGTCGTCATGACCTAGCCCCTATTGAGTAAACTTAATGCTTTAAGCAAGCCGTCAAATAAATGAAACTTTATAAAAAAATTCATCAATTTTAAGGATGTGTTAGCAACGAATATGCCAGCATAGCCATTTGACGGGTTAAAATGTTGGAACAGCTTACAGCCCCAGGGCTATGCTATAAAAACCCAAAAAAAATCTAAACAAAAAAGCTGCATAACCTTTATGCAGCTTTATTTTACGATTTAAATCAAATGCTTAACAAGATGGATTCTGCTTCATCCTGATCGTTGGCAAATTATAACACATTGATTTATTATTGCTTATTTGATTTTACACTTTATTAGAAATTAATATATTCCAGATGAATATTGAAAAAAATTTATTATATTTATTATTAGTTTAATTTTATTAATCTAGCCCAATTGCCGGGAGGAAGGTAGTACAAGCTGCTTAATGTCGATGCCGATTGGATTCCAGCAATTTGCTTGAATCACGTCCATCGTTCAAGACATGACGGATCTTTTCATATTTTCTGATTTCGGACTGTTTATGGACACAAAATCCTAATAAACTGATCATTAAGGCAAAAACAGGGATAGCATATATTTTCATTTTTATTATGCTGCTTTGTAACACTATGCAATTATGCTAACAAAAAACCTAACAAACTTGTGACATAGTTTACATTTAACCCGATAGAAGGCATTTATTTATCCTCTAAATATTAATTTTATGTCGTTTTATTTATTAATACTTAATTAATTTATAATTCTTTTTTCAAAAAATCGATACTATTAAAAACTCTTTCAAACAAACAATAAATAATTGAATTTAATATATTTTTCAAACTCTCTAAAAGAAGTTTATTCAAAATTAAGATATGGAGATAAATGAAATCTAACCTATTCAATAGAAATTATTTCGATTTATTTTATCGGCCTTTTCCAAGAATGCTCAACTTTAATTTTTAGAATAAAATGATCTAAATAAGGGAGATTTTGCTAGGGATTTCAAGATGTTTAGCGATATTTTTTATTTTTAATTACCTTGAAGCTCTACCTGATATTCAAGAATTACAGATTTTATAGTTGTCATGATGCTGTCTATTATTCCCTACTCACATCACATGCATGTACATAGTTCAAGAACCTAACCATAATAACGACATCCCAATATCCGGCATATATATCCTCATGCTGGATACTGGGAATCATCTCATTTATGCACTCAGTTGTTCATCACGCTTGAACACCAGTTCTCCTTTGAGTGAACTGTCTGCATCGAAATAATAGCCATCAGTATTAAAAGCTTTTAGCCCCTCTATACGATCAATTTTATTTTCAATCATAAAACGCGCCATGAGACCGCGTGCTTTTTTGGCATAGAAACTAATCACTTTATATTTGCCATTTTTCTGATCTAGAAATACCGGCTTGATAATGTCTGCCTGAATTTTGCACTCGTTGACTGATTTGTAATATTCATCAGAGGCAATATTCACCAGGATTTCAGAATTTGCTGCTGCTAGATCCTGATTAATCAGATCAGTAATGTGATGTGCCCAGAAGTCATATAGGTTATGCCCGCGGGAATTGGCCAATTTGGTTCCCATTTCCAGACGGTACGGCATCATCAAATCCAAGGGACGTAAGAGTCCATATAATCCAGACAACATGCGTAAACGGTCTTGTGCATAGTGCAGATCTTCATGTTTTAAACTATAGGCATCCAGACCTGTATAGACATCGCCTTTAAATGCAAAAATCGCCTGACGGGCATTGGCTAAATTAAAATCCGGTTGCCAGTCATTAAAACGTGCGGTATTTAAAGTGGCAATTTTTTCACTAACACTCATTAAGCTGGAAATTTCTGTTGCAGAAAGTGTGCGACAAACGTTGATCAAGTCCTGTGAATGTTCTAATAATCTCGCTTGAGTAAATTGGTCAGTCGGTAATGGAGTATCGTAATCGAGAGTTTTGGCTGGAGAAATTAAAGCGAGCATGGCAACCTGGTCAAAAAATGATTAATCAAACTATATCAGTCTGCTTATTTTAATTCCAATTCATGTTTTTATTCACCATAATCGTTAAAATGCACGATTCTCCTGTTAATCATCGGTTTTTATATGCCCGAGCAAATTTTTCTTCAAGGGCCTGCGGGTCAGATTGAAGTTTTTGTGGATTATCCTCAGGGTGAAGTGAAAGGATTCGCGGTAGTTTGTCACCCCCATCCATTGCAAGGCGGTACACCACAACATAAGGTTCCGGTTTTACTGGCACAAATGTATCTGGAACGTGACTGTATTGTGTATCGTCCAAGTTTCCGTGGTTCTGGTCAAAGTGAAGGTATACACGACGAGGGCTTCGGTGAGACGGATGATGTATTAGAAGTCATTCGGTTCGCTCGCAACCAGCATATTGCCCTGCCTTTTTATGCAGGCGGTTTTAGTTTTGGTGCGCATGTCATGGCAAAAAGCTATGCAGCCTTACCGGTAGAACTGCAACCAAAGCAAACCATTTTATGTGGTCTGCCGACTGCAACAGTAGCTGGTATTCGTCATTATGTGACACCAGCCATCAAAGGCGACATTCTGTTCATTCACGGTGAAGCCGATGAAGTGACTTTGCTCTCAGATATGATTGAATGGGCAAAGCCACAACGCCATTTAGTGACCGTATTACCTGGTGCCAACCATTTCTTTACCGGCTATTTAAAGCAATTACGGATCGCAATGACCCGGTACTTAGCGCTTGGCTAAATAAAAAAACCCATCAGATGATGGGTTTTTTTATTAAAAGACAAAATCTTCTGCAAAAATTTCATACATCACAGCCCGATATTTAGGCTTATCGATGTAACAGAGAATTTTTCCACCCAAGCGTTCTGCAATTTTACGGCTAGCCCAGTTTTCTTCTGCTACCGGGTAGCTTAAGACTTGAATCCCTAATGTATTAAAAGCATAGGCCACAACACAATGCACTGCCTCATGTCCATAATGATGACCATGCGCAGTTTCACGAATCCAGATACCGACTTCAGGTATTTCATCATGAAGTCGATGCAAACCACATAGCCCAATAAATTCTTGTGTTTCAATATGACGGATCACAAATACATATTCTTTATAATCAGTCATATTTTCCAGCCAATTTTGCCAGACTGTTGCAAATCCCTGTTCAGATTGTGGTGGGTCCCACGCCATAAAACGTGTCAAACTCGGCGTAATTGAAGCATAAGTTTCTTTGGCATCGGCTGATTTAAAACAATTCAGGATCAAGCGTTGACTTTGCAGTGTAGGCAAAGCTGATTGATTCTGTTGAATTAGCTCTTCCATTCAAACTCGCTAAAGCTTTCCTGCTCTTTTAGAGAGGTTTCCACTGCCTGTGCAAGCTGATTAAGCAAACTTCTTTCGGTGATACGATCCAGCCAGTCCTGTTGTTCTTCAGGATATGAGGCAATTTCACAAACCAGATGCCCTTGTTCATCTCTGGTTTCGCAACTCACAGATAAAGGCAGCGCATGGTCTTCCACGCTGACGGCAACCTGAGCTCCACTTTGGCTTAAGGTCTGAAAACCATATTTGCCTAATTTTTCGGCAAGTAAATGTGCTACATATTCCTGGGTTTCCTGACCATCCCGTGGTGTTTGGCTCTGGGTATTGGCCATGAATTTTAATTTTCGCATCGCTACTTCCAAATGGCTTTTTTCTTATATGGGTTTAGCATAAGCAATATAAACAAAACAGCCAAGCAAAAGCTTGGCTGTTTCACATAATTTTAAAAATTATTCTGACACTTGAATTGGCAATCCTGCGATTGAGGTCAATTCTGTAAAGGTCGGGAAACTGGTTGCGACCGTTTCAGTACCGACAATCTTGATCTGCTCCGAATTACGCAAACCGGCAATCGAAAAACTCATCGCGATACGGTGATCGTGATGCGATTCAATTTCACCACCCGTAAAGATTGGCAACCAGTCACCGGACTTACCCTTACCTTCAATGATGATGCCATCTTCAGTTGGGGTACAGTCGATGCCCATGGTTTGAAGACCGTCGGCCATCACTTGAATACGATCCGATTCTTTTACGCGAAGCTCGGCAGCACCGGTCAGGATGGTTTGACCTTCGGCACATGCAGCCGCAATGAATAGCGCCGGGAATTCATCAATTGCCAATGGCACCTGATCTTCCGGCATATGAATGCCTTTTAAGGTACGTGTACCACGGATACGAATATCGGCAATCGGTTCACCGCCTGCAATACGCTCGTTTTCAACTGTAATGTCCGCACCCATTTGCTTGAGGATTTCGATCACACCAGTACGGGTCGGGTTAATGCCAACTGCTTCAAGGGTCACATCCGAGTTTTCAGTAATGGCCGCACCGACCATAAAGAAAGCAGCAGAAGAAATATCTGAAGGCACCTGAATATTGGTTCCAACCAGCTTTCCGCCACCTTGCAGTGAAATTCGATTACCTTCGGTTTTCACTTCATAACCAAAGGCACGTAGCATACGTTCAGTATGGTCGCGTGTTGGTTCTGGTTCAGTCACCGAAGTTTCACCTTCTGCCCATAGACCTGCAAGTAAAATCCCTGATTTCACCTGAGCAGAGGCCATTGGCAAATCGTACTGAATCCCTTTCAGGTTTTGGTTGCCGGTGATGGATACAGGTGGCGTACCTCGCTCACCAGTGGTCTGAATTTGCGCGCCCATTTCACGTAAAGGCTTGGCAATACGCTCCATTGGACGTTTAGACAATGACGCATCCCCTGTCATCACTGAATCAAATTTCTGTGCTGCTAGCATACCCGACAGCAAACGCATTGAAGTGCCTGAGTTGCCCATATAAATGGCAGACTGCGGCGCTTTTAAGCCTTGCATGCCAACACCATGAATGGTGACTTCACCATTTTTAGGGCCTTCAATGCTGACTCCCATATCACGGAAAGCTTGCAGTGTCGCTAGAGCATCCTCACCTTCCAAAAAGCCGGTCACATGTGTGGTACCTTCTGCAATCGCACCAAACATGATCGAGCGATGTGACACAGATTTGTCACCTGGCACGGTAAATTTACCCTGAAATTTCTTGGCACCCGGCTGAATGGTAAATTGTTGTGTCACTTTATTTTTCTCCATGAAAGGTTTCTTGGCGAGCATATGGTTGAAATGCTGGCGAGCTGCCTGCGCATGACCCAATAAGCCCATCAATGCGTGGGAATCTTCATCTTCAATCAATTTGCGAATAATCGCGAGCTGCTGTTCAAAGCCATCAACAGCATTCAGAACTGCTTTTTTGTTGGCAAAAAAGATGTCATGCCACATTTGTGGATCGCTAGCGGCAATTCGCGAGAAATCCCGGAAGCCACCGGCAGCATAACGAAATATATCTAAATTGTCTTCACGCTTGGCCAATTGCTCAACCAAGTTGAATGCCATGAGATGCGGAAGATGACTGGTATGCGCCAGCACTTCATCGTGCTTGTCGACATCCATACAAATCACTTCGGCTTTCGCCGCTTGCCACAGCTGAATCAGTTTATCGACGGCCCAGTCTGCACTGCTTGGCAGTGGCGTCAAGATCACCTTGTGATTGACAAATAAATCAACTTTACCTGCATGCACCCCGGTATGCTCGGCACCTGCAATCGGATGGCCCGGTACAAAACCTTCAGGCAGTTCATCGCCAAAAACCGCTTTCGCTGCATCGACCACATTACCTTTGGTACTACCCACATCAGTAATAATGGTATTGGCAGATAAATAAGGCTTGATAGCTTCCAGCACCTTTTGCGTGGCACGTACCGGCAATGCCAGTACCACCAGATCAGCGCCTTTGACCGCCTCTACAGGATCGGCATAGCCTTCGGAAATCAGGCCAAGAGAGTTAGCATCTTCCAAAGTCTTTTGTGAACGTGTCGATGCAACAATGTCATTGGCCAAATGCTCGGCTCGAATGACACGCGCCAGACTTGAACCAATCAGTCCAAGCCCGATAAATGCAACTTTTTCAAACAGTGGCTGCGACATGGTTTAAGCTTTTGCCTCTAAACCGAGTACTTTAGCCAATGCGCTCAAGAATTTCGCATTTTCTGCTTCAGTACCAATCGATACCCGAATGTGATTAGAAATACCGACCGGACGCACAATCACCCCTTGCTTGAGCAGACCATTGAAGGTTGCTGATGGGTCTGCCTGTACATCTACCAAGATAAAGTTGGCACGTGAAGGCACATAGTTAAGACCCAAAGCCTTAAAACCAGCTTCAAGTTGCGCCATACCGGCTTTATTCACTTCACGAGAACGCGCGATAAAATCTTCATCTTTCAGTGCAGCCACCGCAGCCACCATCGCAAGATGGTTGACATTAAATGGCTGACGAATACGATTGAGATAATCCGTCACTTCTACTGAAGCCAGAGCAAAACCAACACGTAGTGCAGCCAAACCATAGCACTTCGACAAAGTACGGCTAACGATCAGGTTTGGATATTGCGCGAGGAATTTCAAGCTGTTGAAGTTTTCCGGGAAATATTCCACATAGGCTTCATCCAGAACCACGATGACATTGGCAGGAACTTTTTGCATGAACGCTTCAAATTCAGCTTCTTCAAACCAGGTTCCTGTTGGATTATTCGGGTTTGCAATGAAGACGAGTTTGGTATTGTCTTGAATGGCAGCCGCCATTGCTTCCAAGTCATGCGAAAAGCCTTTAGCTGGCACTTCAATCGCTTGTGCATTAATGGCTTGAGTCACCAATGCATAAACTGCAAAAGCATGCTGGCTATACAACACCGAATCATTTTCTGAAACGAATGCGCGGGCAAACATTTCCAGTAAGTCGTTTGAACCATTCCCCAAGGTAATCTGATCGTGATTAAAACCAAACTGGGCCTTGATCTGATCTTTCAGGATAAAACCACCACCATCCGGATAACGGCCAATTTCAGAAATTTCCGCAGCGACCGCTTCTTTGACTTTATCTGAACAACCCAGCGGATTTTCATTTGAAGCCAGTTTGACGATATCGGTAAGACCCAACTCGCGCTCAAGTTCACTGATCGGTTTACCCGGTTGATATGGCTTTAATTTTGAGATGCCTGAATTGGCTGGAACAAACGACATTTTAGACTTCCAATTTTAGGTATAAAACAGTGGTCAGCACCCTCGCCCTGACCACGTATAGCTGACTTAAAGTACAGCTGCAGGATATGAACCGAGCACGCGAACTTCTTTAACCAAAGGACGAATTTCTTCAATGGCTGCTTTCACGTGTTCCTGCTCAATATGGCCTTCAAGATCAATGAAGAACACATAAGCCCATTTTTCAGGAAGTGCAGGCCGGGTTTCAATACTGGTCAGGCTGATATTGTGCTTGGCAAACGGCGCCAGAATTTCCAGCAAAGCTCCGGCACGATCATGCGCTGAGATTAGTAATGAAGTCTTGTCATTACCACTTTGCGGCACTTTTTCACGACCAATCACCAGGAAGCGTGTGGTATTTTCCGGATTGTCCTCGATATTGCTATGCATGATTTCGAGGTCATAGATACTCGCGGCAATTTCAGAAGCAATTGCAGCAGAATGCCATTCATTACGAATACGGCGTGCTGCTTCCGCATTGGAACTTAAAGCGACACGTTCCACACCTGGATAATGAGCATCCAGCCACTTACGGCATTGTGCCAAAGTCTGCTGATGCGCATAAATCTGTTTGATGCTGTCTTTACGGGTATTTTCAGAAATCAGGAACTGATGGTGAATCGGTAATTCAACTTCGCCAATCACATTCAGGTTCGATGTTTTAAAACAGTCCAAAGTATGGTTGACCACGCCTTCAGAGGAATTTTCTACCGGCACCAGACCATAATGGGCACTGCCTGCTTCCACGTCACGGAAAACTTCATCAATGGTCGGTAAAGGACGAACCACAGCATCATGACCAAAGTGCTTGAGTACCGCAGAATGGGTATAAGTCCCGACTGGGCCAAGGAAAGCAATGCTTTGCGGCGCTTCGAGTGCCAGACAGGCCGACATGATTTCACGGAACAGACGTGCCATGGTGGTATCAGACAATGGCCCTTCATTACGTTCCATGACATTACGCAAAACCTGAGCTTCACGTTCTGGACGGTAAAACAGCGGATTCTCTTCTGAGGCAAATTTTGCTTTTGCCACTGCTTCAGCCAAACGTGCCCGACGGTTAATCAATTGCTGAATTTGCTGATCAACAGAATCGATATCTTCACGAATTTTTGCCAAATCAAGAGAAGTCGTGGTGTTTTGATCGTCGTTGATCATTGTTATGTCGCCCTTCATAAACCTTATCTGTTCAGTATAACAATAGTGAGCTTTAAAATGTTACGCAATATGACATTGCTAGATTAAGTCTTAAAAACAGACAGTTGGTTTTAACCACTCATCGCTTTTAGTCATATCTGGTAACATTTAGTTCAGCATTTTGGCTTGATTTACATTATCAAATTGTAAACTTAGCCTGTCCATCTTAACTGATTTTAATGAATATGAAATATCACTATTTCTTAATCTATATAGCGGTTTTAAGCATAAGAAAATTAAAATAATAGCTTTGTACTTGTCTTTTTTGACCTATTAAAATCTGAGATATCTTTCACAATAAAATGCACGCTCCTCACGCTCATCTCTCTTATTTAATATTGATTTTCCTAAATTTTTTACATGAAATTACTACTCTGTTACAAAGTGGAGACGTTTTTTCAACCTTTAACAGCTAGTCTAATTTAAATCATGAGTTGGGGGGATCAATCATGCCAAAAAGAATAGCAGTACTTATAACAAATAATTTTGAAGACCAAGAATACCTAGAGCCAGTGGCTGCCTTGCTGGCTGCCCATCATAGCGTCTGCAATATCGAACTTAACGCAGGCAAAGTGGTCTATGGGCTGCATGGCTGTTCTGCCGTGACCATCGACCGTGGTATCGAACAAATCAGTATTGATGACTTTGATGCCTTGCTGATTCCAGGGGGCGAATCTGCGGTTTCTCTCTCTACCGATGTTCGGGTGCTACAGTTCATCCATGCCTTCAATCAGGCCAAAAAAGCTATTTTCAGTTTATGTGATGCATCCTTATTACTGTGTGAAGCAGATGTGCTGAAAAATCGGATTATTACCAGTATCCGGGCGCATGCGAGTCGCGTACAGCATGCGGGTGGAACCTATTATGATGTAGAACTGGTGAATGACAATAATCAGTTGATTTCATCGCGTCTACCCAATGATTTACCCATTTTTATTCATGAATGTTTGGATGTCTTAAAATCATAAAGTCTTAAAAAATATTTCCCATCTTGGCCATGTTCTCCCCTATAAAAAAGAGTCCTTCGGGACTCTTTTTTTATGAGTGAGCTATTAACGTCCTAACAGACCACGTGCCACTATCTCTTTCATGATTTCATTAGTACCACCATAAATCCGCTGAATCCGCGCATCAACGAAGAAACGTGAAATTGGATATTCAGTCATATAGCCATAACCCCCAAATAATTGCAGGAGATTGTCCGCGATTTTCATCTGCATATCGGTAGAAAAACTTTTCAATGCCGCTGCAGTTTCTACATCCAGCTTCCCTTGCATATAAAGCTCAAGATTCTGGTTATAAAATGCTGCAGTTGCCAATTCATCAATTTTCGCTTGCGCCAACACAAAACGAGTATTCTGGAATTGACCGATCGCCTGACCAAAAGCCTGACGCTCTTTCACATATTGTGTGGTCACATCGATCGAGCCACGAATGGCGCCTAGAGCGGTGGCAGCGATGGCGGTACGCTCACGTGGCAATTCCTGCATCAGGTAAGCAAATCCCTGTCCCGGCTGACCCAGTAATTGGTCCTTTGGCACTTTAACATTGTCGAAGAACAGTTCAGACGTATCCTGAGCATGCAGACCAATCTTGTCCAGATTAGTGCCTTTTTTAAAGCCTTCCAGATGGGTATCGACCAGCAGCAATGAAACGCCTTTAGCTCGGGCTTGAGGATCGGTTTTGACCGCAAGCACTACCAAGTCAGCATGCTGACCATTGGAAATGAAGGTTTTTGAGCCATTTAACAGATAATATTCATCCTGCAAGATGGCACTAGTACGCATGGCTTGCAAATCTGAACCTGCACCTGGCTCGGTCATGCCAATCGCACCGACCACTTCACCGGTGACCATTTTTGGTAACCAGTATTTTTTCTGTTCTTCAGTACCAATACGCAGGATATACGGTGCTGCAATATCGGAATGACAAGACAGACCTGTGGCAATGGCACTGTATCCGGCACGTGCAGATTCTTCGATCAGCATCAAGGAATAATCGGTCGGCACCCCATAGCCACCATATTCTTCTGGAACATCGACACACAAGAAGCCATTTTCACCGAGTGCATTCCAGACTGAACGCGGCATCAGACCTTCACGTTCCCACCGGTCGTAGTACGGTGCGACATGTTCGTTCATAAAGCGTTTAAAATTATCGCGGAATAATTCTAGATCGGCATCGTAGGCAAGCATTCTATTGTCCTTGTTGTTTATCATTTTAGTTTCCTTTTCACAGACTATCGACTTTCCTGCTCCCTGTCATGTGCCGGCATTCATCTTTTTACTAACTTCACAGTCAATAAAAAAGGGAAGCCGAAGCTTCCCTTTTAGACATGAAAGACAGACTCAAAATTAGTGAGCGTTATTGCCTTCTTGTGCCATTTTTTCGTCAATTTCTGCAGGATTTGCTAAAGCATAGTTCAGCTTGTCCATATCTAACTGGCCCACCCATTTCGCAACCACTAAAGTCGCCAAAGAGTTACCGACCAGATTGGTCAAGGCACGAGCTTCAGACATGAAACGATCGATACCGAGAATCAATGCCAGACCTGCAACAGGAATATTCCCTACAGCAGCCAAAGTTGCCGCCATCACAATAAAGCCTGAACCAGTCACGCCTGCCGCACCCTTAGATGAGATCAGAAGTACCAGAAGCAGGGTAATTTGATGAGACAAGTCAAGTTGCGTATTGGTTGCTTGCGCAATAAAGATTGCAGCCATCGTCAAGTAAATCGACGTACCATCCAGGTTAAATGAATAACCAGTTGGAATCACCAGACCTACCACTGATTTTTCAGCACCGGCAAGTTCCAGTTTCTTCAACATACGTGGCAGTACTGATTCTGAAGATGACGTCCCCAGTACAATCAGAAGTTCTTCGCGAATCAGGCGGATCATCTTCATGATACTGAAACCAGCAAAACGCGCAATTGAGCCCAATACGATGAAAATAAACAGTACGCAGGTGACATAGAAACAAATGATCAACTGTGCCAGCTGAGCAAGAGAACCAATACCATATTTACCAATGGTAAAGGCCATCGCACCAAATGCACCGATTGGAGCAAGTTTCATCACCATGTTCACGATGTTGAAGAATACATGTGAAATCTGGTCAATAAGTTTCAGGACTGGCTTGCCTTGATCACCCAGCTTATGCAGTGCAAAACCAAAGATGATCGCGAACAATAGAACCTGCAGGATTTCTCCTTCTGCAAATGCGCCCACAACCGTATTTGGAATAATGTTCATCAGGAAGTCGATAGTCGATTGTGACTCACCTGAAGCAACATATTTACTGATGCCACTGGTATCCAGTGAAGCAGGATCAACGTTCATGCCCACGCCAGGCTTGACGATGTTAATCACGACCAGACCGATGACCAAAGCAATCGTAGATACGATCTCGAAGTAAAGTAAAGCAACACCACCAGTTTTACCGACTGATTTCATGCTTTCCATACCCGCAATACCGCTCACCACGGTACAGAAAATCACAGGTGCGATGATCATTTTAATCAGACGGATAAATGCATCACCAAGCGGTTTAAGCTGTTCACCCAAGCCAGGGACATGTTGTTCTACGCCATTGATAATTTGCGTACCACTAGGCGAAAAATGCCCGACCAGAATACCTGCGATAATGGCCACAATCACTTGAAAATACAGTGACTTATAAATTGGTTGTTTCGCCATAATAAATCTACTTGAACGATATCAAAAATAAGAAAGACCATTTTGAGAAATATACTGACCTCTTCATCCCTTCTCAGGGTGAACCGGATCAAATCTCAAAAGGCTCAAGAGAATGTTCAAAATGATAATCAGCCATGCATTGAATCTGACACTCAGCATCAGACCAAAGTATTAAATGGGAGAAAGAGATTAAGAAAAATTAAACAGACTCTAAAAATTGCCTAAATTTTACCGAATATTCATACTAAATGTGCATAACTTATTATGCGCTTGTTTATGTTTTAACCAGAATAGATTAGACATTAGTCGATAATCAGATTTAACTGATTGTTTTACGTATACTGAAATGTTTATGGATTTTCACCCTCTCCCTTGACATTAATATTTTCTGCAAGCTGTAAAAAGTTATGAATACCAAAAGAAATATTTATAAAGATTTCGAACATCCCTTTGCCCAATATGTACGCATTGTGGGTAAAGGGAAAAATGGCGCCCGCTCTCTCTGCTATGATGAAGCCTATCAAGCCTTCAGTATGATTTTGAAAAATGAAGTGCTGGATGTGCAGTTAGGTGCATTCTTGATGTTATTGCGGGTCAAGGAAGAATCTGTAGATGAGTTGGCCGGTTTTGTACAGGCGACACGTGACCAGCTGAGTTTCAAAAAACTGGATGTCGATCTGGACTGGTCTTCATATGCGGGCAAGCGCAAGCATTATCCATGGTTTATTCTGGCAGCCCTGACACTGGCCAAGCATGGTTATAATATTGTGATGCATGGTGCCTCGGGCCATACCATGAACCGCGTTTACACCGAACAGGTGCTGACTTACTTAGGCTATCCAATCTGTCAAAATGATGCCGAGGTTGAACAGCAACTTCTACAACAGCATTTTGCTTACATACCGTTAGAAGTAATTTCTCCGATTCTTGCAGACTTGATTGCGCTGCGTAATGTCATGGGCTTACGCTCCCCAATTCATACCCTGGCGCGTCTGATCAATCCCTTTAATGCCAAAGCGACCCTGCAAGCCATTTTCCATCCAGCATATCGTGGTTCGCATCAGCAAGCAGCTTTCCGCTTGGGCTATAAAAATAGTGCCGTGATTAAAGGTGAAGGGGGCGAATTCGAGCGTAATCCGGATGCCAAAACGCTCATCTGTGGCATTAAAGATGGCCTGCTCTATGAGCATGAATTGCCAAAGCTCACTGATAACCGCAGTCCTATTGAAGAAAAACTGGATCTAGCGCTATTCAAGGCTGTCTGGAATGGTCAGCAAAGCCATGAGTATGGCGAGATTGCAGTGATAGAAACCATGGGCATTGCGCTATATACCATGGGCGTGTGTGGCAGCTTTGAAGCTGCGATGCAAAAAGCCAAAACCTTATGGGCGAATCGTCACACGGTTTAATCTTGTACAAAAGAAAAAAGCATTGTTCAGTGAATGAACAATGCTTTTTTTAATTGTATTGCTATTGGCTGGGAATTAAGCCTTAAACAAAACGAATCGGCTTGAATTCAGGTTCATTCTTGTGATGATCATCATCACACTCTTCACCCTCTTCTTTAGTACCGCGATCGATATAACCGCTGCGCTCATTTTCAGGCAGGTTTTTCATTTCCCAGGCATACACTGCCTGCATACAGGTCTGACGTTGTTCTGGTGTCAAGGCTACACCGTTTGGCCACTTTCCAATTTCGACTGCTGTTCTTAGGCGTTCAACAATCTCAGGATTGAGTACGGCAAGCATTTGTTCAATATTCATGATTTAATCCTGCTTAAAATAATCAAAGTCCTGATTCCACCCCAGTTTGGTTCGACAGGCATTATAAAAGTCATAACCCGGTGGATGCAGAAGATTCAGTTTAAAGGGATGCTTGCGAATATGGACGCTATCACCCACATTCAAAGACACACTGTGTTGTCCATCCGCACTAACCATCGGCAGTACGCGATTTTCACGAATCAATAATTTAATTTCACTATGTCCACCGACCACAATCGGGCGTGAAGACAAGGTATGCGGATGCATCGGTACCAAGGCAATCGCATCCATACTTGGATGTACGATCGGGCCACCACCAGAAAGCGCATAAGCTGTAGAACCAGTCGGCGTAGAGACAATCAGGCCATCACTGTGCTGACGATAGACATATTGCCCATCAATATTCAGCTCAAAATCGATCATATGCACCGATTTCCCTGAATGTAGCACCACATCATTTAGGGCAATGGCATCGTAAATCACTTCACCTTTGGAGCGAATTTCAACTTCGAGTAAAAAACGTCGCTCAGTCTGAAAGTCACCTTTTAATACCTGATCCAGCTTGAAGATCACTTCGGTCGGCTTGATATCCGTTAAAAACCCCAGACGACCACGGTTAACCCCGATTACCGGGGTATTGTACTTGACCAAGGCGCGTGCTGCATGTAACAGCGAACCGTCACCGCCCACGACAATCACCAGATCCACCACCTCACCCAATAAGGCACGACTGACGGTTTGGGTATTTTGATAGGGAACAAGTTCAGCTGTCGCTGCATCAAAAACTGGATGTAGGCCTAGATTGAGAAGATGATCGTGAATAAGGCATAAGGTTTCAACCACCGACGATTTATCAGGACGTCCTATTAACCCGATATTTCGAAAGGTCTTATGGGAAATTTGCACCAGTGTCGTCGCTCCGCTACGAATCCTGCTTATCATAACATTAAGCTATACCTGGATGACAATTTATAACAGTGCTTCATAGGTAGGAAATTATTTGAAATATATTCGAATTAAGGAGAAATTGTGGGGTTTCATTTTAATTTTAAGCGCATTTCTTGATTAAATATTGCAAAATAATGAAAAGCTTCGCATGATTAGCACAATTTCACAGGATCTTATAAGTATTTATGAAATCTGAACGTGGCATGGGGTTTCTTGCCTTAATTTTTTCTATTATTGTCATTTCTATCTTTGTAGCATTTAGTATCTATTTGATTAGATTAGACAATATTGTACGCGACAAGTTTGAAGGTCAGCGCTGGGATATTCCGGCCAAGGTCTTCGCACGTCCGATGGAAGTGTACGTGAATGCCCCAGTCAGCCTGCAGGATTTCCAACAAGAATTAAAATTACTCGGTTATAAAAATTCGGATAGTTATACTAAATCAGGCAACTTTGTCACCACGGGTAATACCCTGTATGTGCATACACGCGGCTTTGATTTTGGTGACCGGGTTGAACCGGAACAAATATTGAAAGTCAGTTTCAGCGGTGAACAGATTGCAGAAGTCAGCGCAACCAAACCGTCTTCAAGCGGGATTGCGCGTTTAGAACCTTTATTAATTGGTGGGATTTATCCGCAGCATAACGAAGACCGTGTGCTGATCAAGCTAAATAAAGTGCCTAAGCCCTTGATCGAAGCGCTGATCGCGACCGAAGACCGTAAGTTCTATGAGCATCATGGGGTTTCACCGCGTGGTATTGCACGTGCCGTAGTCAGCAATATTACCGGTGGTAAACGTCAGGGTGGCTCAACCTTGACCCAGCAATTGGTTAAAAATTTCTATTTGACCCCGGAGCGCACCTTAAAACGTAAAGTAAATGAAGCCTTTATGGCGATGCTGATTGAATTGCATTATGACAAGAATGAAATTCTGGAAGCTTATTTAAATGAGGTGAATCTGGGCCAGAATGGTAACTATTCTATTAATGGTTATGGTCTGGCATCGCAGTTTTATTTTGGCCTGCCACTGCGTGAACTGAATATTTCCCAGCAAGCATTTCTGGTTGGTCTGGTTCAAGGTCCGAGTCTATATAACCCATGGCGCAATCCTGAAAGTGCAAAAAAACGCCGTGATATCGTCCTGAATAATATGCTGGTGATGGGCTATCTGACTCAGGAACAATATGAAAAAGAAACCGCACGTCAGTTAAATGTCATTTCAAAACCGACTTTAGGCCCTGCCCGCTTCCCGGATTTTCTGGATATTGTACGTCGTCAATTACGCACAGATTATCAGGAAACCGATCTGACCAATCAGGGTCTGCGAATTTTCACCACTTTAGATCCTTTAGCCCAAACCAGAATTCAGGACAGCTTTAAAGAGACGGTGGCGCGTTTAAGTAAATCCAATCCGGGTCGCCTGAAAGATTTACAAGGTGCGGTATTGGTATCGCATCCGGAAAATGGTGAGCTGGTAGCCGCAGTAGGTTCTACTCAAGATTTTACCGGCTTTAACCGTGCAGTCGATGCCAAGCGTCAGGTTGGTTCCCTGTTAAAGCCTGTGATCTACCTGAGTGCACTGGAATCGAACCGTTATCATTGGGCGAGCCCGATTGAAGACAGTGAAATCAGCATTAAGAGTGACGGCAAAACCTGGACACCGAAAAACTATAGTGGTCGTGGACATGGTGTCATTCCAATGTCACAAGCCTTATCGCAATCTTATAACCTGTCCACTGTGCGTTTAGCACAAGAATTTGGCCTGTCTACCTTTATTAATCATCTGAAAAAATTTGGTGTAACTTCAGATATTCCATCTTATCCGTCGATTTACTTAGGTGCGGTAGATATGTCCCCGATGGAAGTGATGAATATTTACGGCAACTTTGCTACAGGCGGCTTTAAATACCCAACCAAAGCGATTCGCTCTGTGGTGGATGCCAACGGCCGCTCTCTGGATCGTTATAGCCTGAGTGTGCAACCGACCATTGATCCGGCTTCTGCTTATGCTCTGAATTATGGCTTACAACAGGTCATGTCGAATGGTACAGGTCGTGCAGCCTATAACAGCTTACCACGTAGTCTGAATCTTGCCGGCAAATCCGGTACCACGAATGACAGCCGTGACTCATGGTTTGCCGGATACTCAGGTAATTATATGACCGTGGTTTGGCTCGGTCTGGATGACAACAAAGTCACTGGCTTGACCGGTTCTTCAGGTGCCCTGCCCGTGTGGACCAATGTCATGAAACAGTTGCGCCAGAAACCGGTGAATTTGCCACAGCCGAATGAAATCGAATGGCATTGGCTGGATCGTTATACCGGTCATTTATCGGCACAAGGCTGTGAAGGCGCCATGTATATCCCGATTTCGCGTCATGCCCTGCCAAATCAGGCAACTGCCTGCGGCATCTCGCATTATGCGACGGAACCTTATGATATTGATTCAGAACCTGCGCCATCTGATACTGAACAGGATGATATGAGTCGCTATATACAAGAAAGTGAAACAGAAATAGAACGCGATCTTGAGAGCGAAACCCGTATTATCGCCAGTGGAAGTTATAGCCATTAATTGAGTCTATGTTTATGTTAAGAAAAATCCTCCCTGGTTTGCTCATCCTCAGTCTGGTGGGCTGCCAAAGTATCTCCGAGCCAAAAAAGCCAGTTAGCCCCGCCAAGCCTGCGACGGAAAAACCTAAGGCAAAAACACCAGACGGCGTCGTGATTACGCCTTATGACCGTCCTGACATCAAACGTCAGAAAATTGTCATTCCTGAACAGAAGCCGAAAAGCCAAAAGTTTGATGATGGCCGTAATTTGCCGGCCTTCAAGAGTCTGATGCAGCAAACCCAGCAGGCCTATACCAAGCAGCAATTTGCTCAAGCTGAAGCTGCTGCAACTCAGGCACAGCGACTGGCCCCTCAGGCACCAGAAACCTATTTATACTTGGGCATGATCGCCAACCGTAAAAATCAGCCAGCAAGCGCCGATGCTTTTGCCTTACGTGGCCTGAGTTATGCACAATCTAGTGTCATGAAAAAGCAGCTTTGGCAAGTGCGCCTTAAATCTGCTCAGTTGCGGAAAAATGCCAAAGCGATTCAGCAAGCTCAACAGGCACTGAAAAAGCTTTAAGATAATTTTCTATAGAAACTGACTTACTAATAGAAAGCGTATTTTCTAGATATAGCGTCTAAATATAGCGAATGCCGGCAATGCCATAAGCATGCTGGCTTTTTGCATAATCGAGCTCATCAGTCTTCATTCCGCCTAAAGCAAAAACCGGAATCTGTACCTGCTCTGCCATTTGCTTGAATTGTTCCCAGCCTAGCGCAGGTGTTTCTGGATGAGTCGCTGTCGCCAGTACCGGACTGAGTAAAGCCGCTTCACAGCCGATCTGTTCTGCATGCATTAAAGCGGTCAGGTCATGACAAGCTGCCAGATAACGATAGCCAGATTTAAGTTCGCCTTGTTTCAAGTCCATCAATTGAGTCTGTTTTAGATGAATCGTGCGAATCGTCTGCTGCTGCAATTCATTCAGTTGTGACCAAAGCTGCTGATTAATGATTAACTTGGAGAGTTGATCTACCGGATATTGCTGTACTTGCATGATCCGTTCAGGCGTTGCTTCCACGCGCCAATACAACATTTGATCTGTATCCAGACTTGATAAGATATCCAGATCTTCAGCAATCTTGATGCGCTGCGGCCATTGCAGCTTTTGAATTATGGACTGATTGGCTTTCGGAAAATTCAGCTGACCAAGTTCTTCCCGGCTGTACCAGCGCCAAGGCTGTTTGATTTCAGCCAGTTGAGCAGGCTGTACTAAAGCATGGAAAATATGCAAATTGACGATGAGATCTTCATATTCATGAGAAATAAAATCAGAGGCATGCCAGCGTTCAATATCAACACCGACCTCTTCAATCACTTCGCGGCGGCAAGCTTCGACTGGTAATTCACCCTGTTCAACTTTTCCGCCTGGAAATTCATATTTATTGCCCTGATGCTGCTTGGCTTCACGCCAGCCGACTAGAACCTGATTTTGATGAAATAAAAGCGCAATTGCGACATGAATCGTAGCTTTAGTCATGATGTACAGAACCGTTGAAGTTTTACAGATTGTAAGCAAATTAGAGTTTTTTATAAATTGCTCAATATTTCGTTGACAGACCTATTCGATAATGATTATCATTTAAATCAATCCAAAACACACCACGGAGTCGACGGAATGAACGCCCCATTTAGCTTATTTACCCGTAACAATGATACTCACCATGCTTTGCCAATGCTGCACTCCAACAATCTTTTTGCACTGGGTCGTGAAATCCGGATCATGCATGCCGGCGAAGAATACCGCTTGCGTCTGACCCGCAATAACCGTCTTATTCTGACCAAATAATTAAATCAGTTCTAATAATAACAAACGTGGGAAGCAGCAGTATGAATCAGCGCATACTGCTTTTTAATCTTCTGATCATGAGATTTGCTATTCAAGCTTAAAACTCAATAACACTTTAAGTCCGCCCAGATCCGACGGCGCATAGTCAATTTTAGCTGCATGCAGTGCCATAATTTTCTGGCAAATGGACAGACCTAGACCTGAACCCTGAGTGCGAGTCCCTAAGGCTCGATAGAAACGTTCACCTAGTCGTTCCAGCACATCATCAGCAATCCCCTCTCCTGAATTTTCAATCAGCAACTGTATCTGATGCTGCTGAATGACTGTCCTGATCTCGACCTGTCCCTGCGGCGACGTATAACGAATGGCATTGTCGACCAGATTGCGGATACAGCTAAAGATCAGCTCCTGATTCGCTTCAATCACAGCATCTTCAAGGTTTAGATTCCAATGAATGTCTTTTTCTTCTGCAAAAGGCTGCAATGCCTGCAAAGCCTCCTGAACCAGATTTTTAAGATTAATCGTTTGCGTTGGTAATTGCTCTGTGCGCTCCGGATCAAGTCGCGCCAGTAAAAGTAAATTTTCCAGTACCTGCGTACCGCGGTTGACATCATTCTGGATCAACTGCAATGCCTGAGGTAGTTGTGGATCATCTTGATATTTGCGTTTTAAAACCTGTAGCCGCATTTGAATCGCAGACAGTGGCGAACGCAGCTCATGCGAAGCATCTGCAGTAAAACGCTGTTCGGCAGCCAGTGACTTTTCTAGCCGGCCGAGCATGGCATTCAGCTGGCGAATAATCGGTTGCAGTTCAGTGATTTCAGGATCAGGCGTTTTGATAGGACTCAGATCCTGAGCAGTCTTGGAACCGATTGCGCGGGAAATCTTGTTTAATGGCCGTAACTGGCGTCTGATCGCAACACGCAAAATCAGCCATTGCACTAGCCATAAAATGAATAAGATCCCGGCAAAGCCCAATGTGGTTTGCCAGAGCTCATCGAAACGTACTGAAAGCGGTTGTATGATTTTGACCTGAAGGTCGTCATCTTCCGCAGTCAGGATGCGGATAAAACGACCATTCTCATAAGCAAACTGGAAGCCGTTGTTCTGTGCTTTTGGAATGGGATTAATTAATTCATCATCAATCGAAGTTGTCAGTACCTGCTGATCCAGCAACAAGGCATACTGGATATCAAACTGTTCACTGAGCTCATCCACCTGGGTGCCTTTGGCCTGGGTGACATCGCCAAGCAGCAACTCAGAAATCTGCTCCATTAATTCATCATGCAGCTGACTGGCCTGATAACTGGAAATTCCCAATAACAGCAGCCAGGCCAATATTCCGGCCAAGATGGAACTGAACAGCGCATGTTTAATTAGCCGGGTTTGCAGGGAAATAGCAGCCGACATGGGGTTAAGCCTCAGCCTTATGCATGCGATAGCCCAGACCGCGAATGGTCTTGATCATCTGGCTGCCAATTTTTTTACGTAACTGATAGATAAATACTTCAATGGCATTACTTTCAATTTCATCACCCCAAGCGTACAGCGATTCTTCCAGCTGTTCACGGGTGACAATATGTTCAGGCTGCTGCATCAGCTTGTATAGAATTTGAAATTCCTTCGCAGTCAGATTCACAGCTTGACCTTCTTTAGTTAGGGTCTTGGCTTGAGTGTCCAGACTGAGATCCTGCCATTGCAGGATATGATTCGGTGTTTGCTGTTTCTGTCTGAGTTGGGCACGAACTCGGGCCGAAAGTTCTTCCAGACTAAAAGGTTTGACCAGATAATCATTCGCGCCTAAATCCAGACCTTCAACCCGGTCATCAATACTGTCTTTGGCCGTAATAAAAATCACCGGCGTATCTTGATGTTGGCTGCGCAAAATTTTCAGAATGTCATCTCCAGTGGCATTCGGCAGGCCACGATCCAGCAGAATACAGTCATATTTATGCTGCTCAATCGCTAGGATCGCATGATCACCACGCTCTACCCGATCAATCACATAACCGTCCATTTCCAGCCAAGTCTGGATACTGTCTGCCTGAGACTGATCATCTTCCGCCAAAAGAATACGCATATTCTGCTCCGTTTGCTTCCTTGTTCTATCTTGCCTTGAAAAAGTTCCAGACTCAAAAAAACCACATGCTTTTTGGTAACTTGCATGTGGTTTCTTGTCGCTGTGTTCAAATTGATTTCAGCAAATCAGGCGATATTAGAAACGAACCTGATCAACCTCAATTTCAACACGTTTTGCCGGTTTATAATCAATGTCGATTTCACCTGTGATGATTACCGGTGTTTTGGCTGAAATCGGTTTGCCTTGCCAAAGTTCATCATCAATCTCAACAGTAATAGTTCCTGTGCTGTCTCGGAACTGGTATTTTTCATCACCGACCGCTTTCACGACATAACCTTTAAGCTGAACCTTACTGTCATCTTTCATGGCCAGTGCCTGTTTGACTGTGGTCGATTTAGCAAAAGCAGCCTGATTCACAGCAGTGTCGCTACTTGCTATCGTAGCCGTCGCGATAGAACCCATCAATGCAGCTGCCAAAACCGTATTTATCATCATTTTCATCGCAATTACCTCTTTAAAGTCTTGCCTTGTTTCGATGATGCTATTAAAACAGCCGAAGATGAATTGAATCTTAAGATTGCTTCATTTTCAAAATTAATTTAAGGGCACAACTCTCAGGACTTCTTCAAGCGTGGTCACACCTTCCAGAATCTTGCGTGCCCCGGCAATTCTGAGCGGCTCTACCCCTTCTTTTTTAACCTGCTGACGCAGCTGGTTCAGGTTGGCATCGGCACCAATCAGCTGTTTGGTGGTCAGACTCAATGGCATAATCTCATAAATCCCGATACGGCCTTTATAGCCGGTATGCCGGCATTCTTCGCAGCCCACCGCCTTAAAGACAAATTCCGGTCGCGGCAAAGGATAATCCGTAGCTAGATGCTGCCATTCCTGTTCATTCAGGAAGCTTTCCTGTTTGCAGTGCGGACACAGCTTACGTACCAGACGTTGAGCCAGAACACCCAAGATGGTTGCTGCTGTCAAAAATGGCTGTACGCCCAGATCATGCAGACGGGTCAGACTCGACGGCGCATCGTTGGTATGTAAAGTTGAGAGAACCAGGTGACCGGTCAATGCGGCCTGAATGGCCATATTGGCAGTGTCCTGATCACGGATCTCCCCGACCATGATAATGTCCGGATCTTGACGCATCAGTGCGCGCACGCCGTCAGCGAAGCCAAGATCGATACCATTATTGACCTGCATTTGGTTAAAGCTGGGTTCCAGCATCTCGATCGGGTCTTCAATGGTACAGACGTTGACCTGTTCAGTCGCCAGCTGCTTCAAGGTTGAATAAAGCGTAGTAGTTTTACCGGAACCGGTTGGGCCGGTCACCAGAATAATACCATGACTGTGACTGGTGAGATTATTCCAGTCATTGAGCAAATGGCCTTCAAAACCGAGTTGCTGGAAGCTTCTCACCAGCACTTCCGGATCGAAAATACGCATCACCAGTTTTTCACCAAAGGCGGTCGGCAAGGTCGACAGACGCAGTTCAGTTTCCTGTCCTTTAGGTGTCCGGGTTTTCAGGCGGCCATCCTGTGGCTTACGTTTTTCCGCCACATTCATCCGGCCCAGAATCTTGATTCGGGAAATGACGGCGGTCAATGTATTGGCCGGCATGTTGTAAATCGTATGCAGCACCCCATCAATCCGGAAACGGATCTTGCCGGTGTCTTTACGTGGTTCCATATGAATATCACTGGCACCTTGTTCAAAAGCAAATTGCAGCACCCAGTCCACCAGTTTGACAATATGCTGGTCATTGGCATCCGGATTCTGGGAATCGCCCAGTTGCAGCAAGGCTTCGACGCCCTTATTTTCCCGGTCATAGGCAGACGATTTTTGTGAACCACTAACTGCACGACTGACTTGATAGTATTCAGTAATATAACGTTGTAATTGTTCTGGATTCAGTAATACCCGTTGTATTTTTTTTGGTGCAATATTCTGCTCGAGATTCGACATCCATTCAGTTTTATAAGGCTGATCTGTAGCAATCAGAACTTTGTCTGCCTGAATTTCTACCGCCAGAATACGGTTGCGCAGTGAATATTCCTGCGACATGACATGGGTCAATGCCTGTACATCAGCTTTGAGCGGATCAATGATATAGAACATCAATCCGGTTTTTTCTGCCAGCCACTGACATAAACGGTTCAGGGTCAACGTCGTTTGAGGATGGGACTGATCGACCAGATTAAAATTGGCAATCCACTGTAAAGGGTGCCATTTTAATTGTTCACGTTGCCGATGAGTGGTTTGTACCAGCATCCGGTCGCGTTCACTGATCTTACCGTCTTTAAAGAGTTGGTCTAGACACCATGCCGTATCCATTTCAAAGTCAAATTTCATTATTATCAGTCCCCAAACTTGCCTCCACTATAACAAGTTTTTGCAGTTTTTCGCATGCTCTCGACCTATCGAATGTACGTTTCTATTTCAATCTCAAAAAGAAAGTAAAGAATGGATTTGATCGTTACCGCAACATTTTTAATCTATGCAAACCTGATCTCATCACATATATTTTTAAATAATCAACTCTTAGCTTGCTGAGGTCACAGATGGATCTGACTGCGGTTCCCCTGCATGCGCATTCTTTTCATGAACTGCTCACGATACTCACCTCGGCATTGGGCTGCGGCCTGCTAATTGGTCTGGAGCGGGAACGGCATAAGCAACGTGAGCAGCAGCCGAGTTTTGCCGGCTTACGTTCCTTTGCGATCTGTGCTTTATTGGGCGCACTGTGTTTCCTTTTTGGAATCGTGATTGCTGTAATAGGTGCTTTGATCGTGGGTGGTATGGTCATTTTATCCATCAAAAATCAGCCAGATGACCCGGGCATTACCACAGAGCTTGCATTTGTGATGACCTATTTTATTGGCGCCATGTGTTTGTGGAATATTCCTCTGGCAGCCGGTCTTTCTGTGCTCTTAACCGGTATTTTGATGGCCAAACATACCATGCACAATATTGCCGGAAAATGGATTAAAGAAGCCGAATTTAGGGATGGACTATTATTACTGGCCTTAATTTTGATTGGTCTGCCGCTGACCCCTGACCGGCCTTTTTGGGGCGAAGTGCTTAACCCTTATCTTATTTTAAAATTACTGACCTTAATTTTAGTGGTACAAGCTTTGGCGCATATTGCGAAACGCTTTTTCTCGACTAAAAATGCCCTGATGCTGTCCTCCATCGCTTCCGGTTTTGTTTCCAGTACAGCCACCATCGCACAGTTGGGCTTACAGGTCCGTAAAGGTGAAATGGATGCACGATCGAATGCCGGCGCCGCGCTGATGTCCTGTATCTCGACTATCGTGCTGCTATTGATTGTGGTTGGAGGCGTATCATGGAGCTGGTTGAAAATCCTGCTCTTACCGTCTTTAGTTGCCGTAATCCTTCTGGCAGCCTGTGCATTTTTATTACTGCGCAAGGCGAAACCGGCTCCGAGCATGGAATCATCAGACAGCCAAATGTTCAGCTTAAAAGAAGCCGTGATTATTGCAGTCACATTAACATTGATTCAGGCTGGAGTTTACGGACTGGAGGTCTGGCTCGGGGATGCCGGCTTACTGGCCGGGACCTTGCTCGCCTCTTTATTCGAGATTCATGCCGCGATGGCCAGTGTCGTCGTTCAAGGCGATCCTTCAAATATGCGTCTGATTTATGCCCTGCTTTTAGGTCTGGGTGCTCATGCCCTGGCCAAGTCAGCCAATGCAGCTTTGACCGGTGGCTGGAAGTTTGTCCTTTATTTTGCGCCTGTGCAGATTTTGCATATGGCAGTGTTGATTGGGGTTTTGTGGTGGATGGTCTTTTAATTATTAAATATTTCTAACTAATTAATTTTTATATTTTTACTAGGTTTTATTTCAATATTTTATAGTTATAATCGGATGGCTTAACTTTTAAAAAACAATTGAATTAATATAATTTTTATAGGGTATTTATGAAATTTAAGACTTTATCATTCGCAATTTTTAGTGCATTCATGTTAAGTGCATGTGGCGGAGGCTCATCTTCTGAATCATCAAATGAAGGCACAGGCACAGGCACAGGCACAGGCACAGGCACAGGCACAGGCAGTCTTGAACTTAGCACACCCTCATTTCAACAATGGACTACATTTTTCATTGATGAATATTCTGATTCAACTTTAGATTATGAAATTGAGCAAAGTACTTTTGATCAAGGAAATTTATACTTTAAAGTTGAAGAAACCACAGGTTGGGATGAAAGCGATACATTCTCTTTAACCGAGAATGGATTATATGATACAGGCAATATCCATACTAAATATGGACAGTTAAATGGAGTAATAAGAACAAATGCTACTACATGGCAACTAGCACCATACTCCTCTATTAACTCAAAAGATCTTCAAACGACCATTAAATTTAAAGAAATTGATATTAGTGGTAAAAATATTGCTCCACTACTTAGTCCTATTAATTATTTAACACTTAAATATAATTTACTTGATACCTATACAATGGGGGAATTAGGTGAAAAATTTTATACCTTAACAAGTGATGCAAAATTCCCAGAAAACTCAAAATGCATTCAATTTCAAGATATTTCAAATTCAAAAGAATATATTGAGCTCTATAAATATTCACTTGAAGAAGATATACAAGATTACTTAAAAACAGAATGGGCGAATGTATCCACCGATAGTAAAAACTATTCTAAAAAAACCTTTAAAGACGCAATTGCTTATTTAGATCTCCGAGAAGATCAGCAATGGGGTCTCGCAGAATATAAAAGTAAATATTATGAAGTGGATTATCATCCAGCAGGAAAAGAATATGATTTCAAAAACTTGCTATCAGAACTTCAAAGTTTGATAACTTCGGCAAAAGATAATAATGAGAAAAAATTTCGCCAAGAACTTTATAACTTAACTCAAAATGCATGCAATGCATTTAACGATGTCGCATCAAATGAGATTAAAAAACAGATGAATAATGTGACCAGTAAGTAATTTTTATCATTTGTCTTGGTTGGTAGCTAAATCATTTAAGAAATACAGGAACTTAAAGTTCCTGTATTTTCACCTTGTTATCACCTATTTTAAACTTCACATCTAAATCAGCAAACTTCATCCCATATACCCGTTCTTCATCTTCCTGATACGCTGGTCTTGGATCTAAAGATAAGACAGCTTCTAGTTCCTGAATCGTCTGCACAGAAATTTTTCCATTTCCTAGTAATTGTTGCTTTTGCTGCTCCGCTTCATCACACCAGATGACGGTTTTACGTGATGGTTCATCCTGTGCATAACCACTTTGTGCTTCGATGATAGCATCCGAATATTGAATATAAGGTTTGATATCCATAATTGGCGTGCCATCCAGCAAATCACTCCCCGTGACATACACCTGAACATGCTTGCCAACCTTTCTCACTTCTTTGAGTTTGACCACAGATAAACCAATCGGTGATGGACGATACATGCTGCGTGTAGCAAACACGCCTATTTTCTTGTTACCGCCCAAACGTGGCGGACGCACTTGTGGACGAAACTGGCTATTGTCCTGGTTTTTATTGTCATGAAATTGCCAGATCAGCCAAAGATGACTAAATTCTTCAATTCCCTCAAAGGCGAGCAGGTCATTATAAGGCCCGACCATTTCGATATAGCTTTCGACCTGAACCAGATTCGGCTGACGAGGAATACCAAATTTTTCTTTATAGGGAGAGCGAATATAACCAATTATCGGCAGCTTCAGTTCAGTCATCATCACTTTTTTTGATAAGCTCAATTAAATATATTCAGTTTATCGAGAATGAATTTAGATTAGAATAGCAAGCTGTTCTAATTTGATAATTTATTGAGACCTTTAATGGCTGCTTTTAACGTCGAAAAGATTACTCACGTCCACCACTGGAATGATACTTTATTCTCTTTTAAAACGACTCGTGACACTGCTTTGCGTTTTAAAAACGGTCAGTTTGTAATGATCGGCCTTGAAGTCAATGGCAAGCCGTTAA
The DNA here is from genome assembly GCF_049896445.1 of Acinetobacter sp. TWP2-2-3. Classification (GTDB taxonomy): domain Bacteria; phylum Pseudomonadota; class Gammaproteobacteria; order Pseudomonadales; family Moraxellaceae; genus Acinetobacter. The sequence continues at coordinate 5,597 of NZ_JAFCUI010000007.1, read as the reverse complement.
TGCGCGCATATTCAATTGCAAGCGCAAACTACGAAGAAGAGTTAGAATTTTTCTCAATTAAAGTGCCTGATGGTCCACTGACTTCGATTTTACAGAAAGTAAAAGTCGGCGATGACATTTTGGTTTCTAAAAAGCCAACAGGTACATTGGTACTTGATGACTTGAACCCAGGTAAAAATCTTTACCTGCTTTCTTCTGGTACTGGTCTTGCACCGTTCCTGTCGACTATTCGCGATCCTGAAACTTACGAGCGTTTTGAAAAGATTATCGTAGTTCACGGTACCCGTTTCATTTCAGAACTGGCTTATCAAGATTTGATCCTGAATGAAGTGCCAAATCATGAATTCTTCTCTGAACTCGGCGCGAAAGAAAAATTGGTATATTACCCAACCGTAACCCGTGAAGAATATCCAAACCAAGGTCGTGTTACGACTGCGATTGAAACCGGCGAACTGTTTGAAAAAATCGGTCTGCCACGTTTCAACCCGGAAACTGACCGTGCCATGTTATGTGGTAGCCCGGCATTCCTAGATGACGTTGCTGCGCTTCTTGACCAACACGGTCTGAAAGAATCTCCAAAAATGGGCGTTCTAGGTGACTACGTGATTGAACGTGCATTTGTAGAAAAATAAGATTTGCTAAACTAAAAAACCGGACTTTTAAGTCCGGTTTTTTATTGGAACCATCACTAAATAATTAACGATCGCGACCTTCCTGGTTTGCAGAACCTGAACAGCCTGCGCCACCTGCAATGATGAAACCCGTTTGCGCTTTACATGAACCAATCATACGGCCATGAGAGTCAAATGTAGTCACTGACGATGCACAGCCCGTCAATATAACAGTCACTACGAGTGCAATAAGTGCCGATAATTTCATGATATTCCCCTTTATTATTTACGGTTTTAAATTAATCTGATTTTGGCTTGGTGGCGTTGGTAATAGGCCCGTAGCAGCATTTGGCGTATTATAATTCACACCCAAGGCATCGCCTGAACCACTACAATGTGCACTTGCGGTCGAAAGTAGGCCACGCGTCGCCATACATGAACCGATGATTTTTCCTGTTGCATCATAAGTCACGACTTTGGAACTACAAGCGGCTAGCCCCGATATTGCCAATATTGAAAAAATTTTAATTAAATTCACATTAACCCTCGCACGATGCAAAAAACTAAATTATTAAAATTTATGTATATTTTCTGAATTTCGCCAGAGATTCTAATTTAATTTATTAATTTGTAAAGCTTTATTTTTCAAATATTATAAAAATGGAAATAAATAAAAAGCTGCCCTGCAGGACAGCTTTAAATATAAAAATTAGCTGGATTTATGTTTAAGTGATCTTTCTTCCAGAGACTGCTTAATCACTTGATAACCTGATGTGATGCCGAGTGTAGCGATAATTACAGCCACAATAATATCCGGCCAAAGACTGCCTGTACCAAATACGCCTACGGCTGCCAAAATGACCGCAAAGTTGCCAATTGCATCATTGCGACTACAGAGCCAGACCGACCGCATATTGGAATCACCTTCACGAAAAGCATAAAGAATTGCTGCTGTAAATACATTCGCTACTAAGGCCAGCACACCAATCAGGCCCATTGTCAGTGCTTCAGGTGGAATACCTTGCAGATAGGCGTAAATCACTTTGCCAATCACTACCAGACCAAACAATGCCATGGTCATCCCCTTTACCAAAGCGACTGTTGCCCGCCAATACAGACTCGCACCAAGTACAGCCAAAGAAATCCCGTAATTGACGGCATCACCAAAGAAATCTAGCGCGTCTGCCCACAAGGCCGATGAATGTGCATATGCACCACCGATCAGCTCTACTACAAATAAAGTCAAGTTCACCAGCAAGGCAATCCATAGCGCTGTTCTAAATTTGCTGTTGGGCTTGATGGGTGCCGGTTCAGGACTACAACTACAAGCCATATCATTCCCCCAATGATTTTTTATATAAAATACGATAAATTGATTAGAAACTATGGACTAACTCCAAGGTCAAGCATGAGGGCGATATGTCAGTTTATTTGATTTCAGAAATGGCCAAAAAGACTGGTCTAAGCACTGATACCCTACGTTTTTATGAGAAAAAAGGCTTTATTCAGCCGAATTTTCGAGCAAGTAATCAGTATCGTTATTATGGTGAAGACGCATTAAAAAGACTGCTTTTTATCAAGCGTTGCCGTGCCTTAGACATGTCATTAAAAGAGATTGAAACCCTGATTCAACTTGAACAAAATCCGGATCAGGAATGCTGTGCCGTAAACCAATTGATTGATCAGCATCTTTTAGATATTTCAAATAAAATTAAAGAATTACAAATATTTGAACGGCAACTGATCACACTGAGAGAAAGTTGCAACACCCCAACCACTATTGATCATTGCCAGATTTTAAAAACGCTTGAAAACCCTGAAAATGACTGAATATTGAAGATATTTTATGGAGAATTCTTTACTTAAAAAAGAACTTTGTTTTACCTCCAAATCGCGTATTTCCGAGTGATTTACTAGGTTGAATCCAAATTCCAGATGATTAGAATAAAGCCGTACTTTTTATATGTCTTTCGATTTGATCATGAGCATTACCACCGTTACTGAACTTCTCTCACCAGCTGGCTCACTCAAAAATATGCGCTACGCTTTTGCTTATGGTGCAGATGCAGTCTATGCCGGCCAGCCGCGCTATAGCCTGCGGGTTCGTAATAATGAATTTGACCATGACAATTTAGCGATTGGCATCAAAGAAGCGCACGAACTAGGCAAAAAATTCTATATGGTGGTCAATATCCAGCCACATAACTCCAAGCTGAAAAATTTTATTCGTGACTTGGAACCTGTGGTCGCGATGCAGCCAGATGCCCTGATCATGTCCGATCCAGGTCTGATCATGCTGGTGCGTGAACATTTTCCAGAGATAGATATTCACCTGTCGGTTCAGGCCAACGCCGTGAACTGGGCAACCGTGAAATTCTGGAAAAACATGGGGCTGACCCGTGTCATTCTGTCACGTGAACTATCCATTGAAGAAATTGCAGAAATCAAACAGCAAGTGCCTGATATGGAGATTGAAGTATTCGTACATGGCGCATTGTGTATGGCCTACTCTGGCCGTTGCATGCTGTCCGGTTATATGAATAAACGTGATGCCAATCAGGGTGCCTGCACCAATGCCTGCCGCTGGGAATATAAAGTTCTGGATGCCAAGGAAGATGAAACCGGTGATGTCATTCCAGTAAAAAATCTGGATTCAGGCTGCTGCTCTAAAGATGCTGATGAACAGCACATGCAAGAACAACATCAGTTTGATGAGCCTGTGCTATTGCAGCGGAATGATGAAGATATGTTTGCTGCTGAAGAAGATGAACATGGCACTTATTTCATGAATTCTAAAGATCTGCGTGCAGTCCAGCATGTAGAACGCCTAACCAAAGTAGGTGTACATTCACTGAAAATTGAAGGCCGGACCAAGTCTTATTTCTATTGCGCCCGTACTGCTCAAATTTACCGTAAAGCGATTGATGATGCGTTGGCGGGTAAACCTTTTGATCCATCACTGATGACACAATTGGAAGGCTTAGCGAATCGTGGTTATACCGAAGGTTTCCTACGCCGCCATGTGCATAGTGAATATCAGAATTATGAACATGGTTCTTCCAGTTTTGATCATCAAATTTTCTGTGGCGAAGTGCTGGAGCGTAATGGAGATTACATCAAGATCGATGTGAAAAACCGTTTTATCGTCGGTGACTCACTCGAACTGATGACGACTAAAGGCAATATCACTTTCACTTTAACCGAAATGAAAGACAAAAAAGGTAATCTGATCGAAGATGCCAAAGGTTCAGGTCACATCGTCGAGATTCCGGTTCCGGCAGATGTTGATATGCAATATGCCCTGCTGATTCGTAATCTGCCAAGCTCGACTGCGGATATTTCGGCATCTTCACTGGCTTATCAGGCGAGTTAAGTATGGCACTGTTGATTACCGACAAATGCATCAATTGCGATATGTGTTTACCGGAATGCCCGAATGACGCGATTTATGAGGGTGCGAAAGTTTATGAAATTGATGTGAACCGTTGTACCGAATGCGTCGGTTTTTATGAGCATCAGACCTGTGTGGATGTCTGTCCGATTGAATGCATTACTCCACATCCGGAGTATCGGGAAACACAAGAACAATTACTGGAAAAATTTAAGGGTTTGAACTTATTTAAATCTTAAAAATGAAGCGATGGAATAAACATTGCTTTATGTAAAGACAACCTTGGGGAAAGTATAAAAATAAGGGTTGAAAACAAAAACTGTGCAGAGGAAAGGAACAGCTGAAAGTGCGTGGGGACACTTTTGGCTGATCCAATAATAAATATAAAAAAAGGAACTCGGGTGTTAGCGTCCTGAGTTCCTATAAAGCGACAATAATGTATTTATAAGAATAGCACCTCGGTTTTGGGGAACCGAGGTGCTATTTTTTTTACTGCCCAGAACGGATGATGTAATCAAAAGCAGACAGTGATGCCTTGGCACCTTCACCGGTCGCAATGATGATCTGCTTGTAAGGCACTGTGGTACAGTCACCTGCCGCAAACACACCTTTCACATTGGTTTCGTTGCGGTCGTTAATCACAATCTCGCCACGGTTGGTCAGCTCAACTGGGGTTTCTTTCAGGAAGTCCGTATTTGGCAACAAACCGATCTGCACGAAGATCCCTGCAAGTTCAACTGTATGCTCTTCATCAGTCGCACGGTCTTTGTATTTCAGTGCAGTCACTTGTGCACCGTCACCCAGTACTTCAGTCGACAAGGCATTCTTGATCACGGTGGTGTTCGGCAAGCTGTTCAGTTTGTCTTGCAGCACCTGATCCGCACGCAATTTGGTATCAAATTCCACCAAAGTTACATGCTCTACAATCCCTGCCAGGTCGATCGCAGCTTCCACCCCCGAGTTACCGCCACCGATGACCGCAACACGTTTACCCTTGAACAAAGGACCATCACAGTGCGGGCAGTAGGCTACACCACGAGTTTTATATTCCTGCTCACCCGGAACGTTCATCTCTCTCCAGCGTGCACCAGTCGAAAGAATCACGGTTTTCGACTCCAGTCTGGCACCATTCTCTAAAGTCACTTCCACCAGACCATTGGCCGTTGCATCCGCACCTTTGATATTAGAGACACGTTGCAGGTTCATGATGTCGACACCATATTCACGCACGTGGGCTTCCATCTCGGCAGCAAATTTAGGGCCTTGGGTCTTCTGTACAGACGTAAAGTTTTCAATGTCCATGGTATCCATGACCTGACCGCCCATGCGTTCAGCCACGATCCCGGTTTTAATGCCTTTACGTGCTGCATAGATCGCAGAAGTATTCCCTGCAGGACCACCACCGATCACCAGGACATCAAAGGCATCTTTGGCATTCAGCTTTTCCGCATCTTTGGTAGCGGCATTGCTGTCCAACTTGGCAATGATTTCTTCCAGCGTCATACGACCCTGACCGATATGCTGGTTGTCCTGGAATACCATCGGCACCGCCATGATCTTGCGCTCTTCGACTTCGTCCTGGAAGAAAGCCCCAT